>JALNZD010000012.1 GCA_023229505.1 Bacteroidales bacterium
TAAAGATAAAAAGAAAAATCATACAAACTAAATTAAGTTATTGACAATCAATTGTTTATAACTATTAAAGACAAACATGTTTAAAATATTGTAAATTCGTCTCCCCGACTTTTCGGAGGGGACTCAAGGTTTAAGGGTTAAGGTTTAAGTTCGGGATTTTTTTAGGATAGTCTCCAACTTAAACCTCAAAACTTAAAATTCAACACTACAATAAAGAAGGGGACCGCAGTCCCCTCCCCGTAAGATTAAATATTTCATTAATCCGGTTGTCCGACCAGGACTCGAACCTGGAGTCTTCTGAACCAAAATCAGACGTGTTGCCAGTTACACTATCGGACAAACTGTCCCCAAATTGGGCGTGCAAAGATAGAAAATATTTTTTGAATTTTATAAAATTGGCTAAGAGAATTATTAAAGGAGTAATATTCTGTTGATGGGTTTCACTTTTCTTTCTAAATTCGCACCTCCAATTCAGAGAACATGATCACACATCAAGATTTTAAACGCTGGAATACCATCCTGGGATGGGCCTCCTTCCTTATCGCATTTATCGTATACCTGTTAACACTGGAACCGACGGCCAGCTGGTGGGATTGCGGCGAATACATTGCCACGGCTTACAAGCTGCAGGTAGGCCATCCTCCTGGTGCACCTACTTTCCAGATATTTGGAAAATTCTTCTCACTATTTGCTTTCGGGAATACTTCCAATGTAGCGATGATGATTAATTCCATGTCGGCATTTTCCAGTGCATTGACCATTTTGTTCCTGTTCTGGACTATTACGCTGCTGGGACGTAAGCTGATCAAAGCCGAAGAAGGTTTTTCGCTCAACCAGGTAATCACCCTCTTTGGGAGTGCCTTTGTCGGTGCAATGGCGTTCACTTTTTCCGATTCATTCTGGTTCTCGGCTTCCGAAGGTGAAGTTTATGCTATGTCTTCTGCATTCACTGCGATAACATTCTGGGCCATCCTCAAATGGGAAGTAGTGGCCGATGATAAGCATTCATTGCGCTGGCTTATTCTTATCGCTTTCTTAATCGGGCTGACTATCGGGATCCACTTGCTAAACCTGCTGGCTATCCCCGCTATCACTTTTGTCTACTATTTCAGGAAATACAAACCCACCAATAAAGGGATGATGATGGCCGGACTGGTTTCCATTGTCATCCTTGCCGTAATGATGTATTTCTTTATTCCGGGTATCGTTAAGCTGGCCGGATCTTTTGAACTGTTTTTCGTCAATTCAATCGGGATGCCTTTCAATTCAGGCACCATTATCTATTTTGCCCTGCTTATAGGCATTATTGTGTGGGGCCACTTATATTCGGTGAGGAAAAACAAAAGCATCCTGAATACCATCATCCTTGCTTTTGTGTTTCTGCTTATAGGCTATTCTTCATTTTTTATCCTGATTATCCGTTCCAATGCCGGTACGCCTATCAATGAAAACAACCCTCAGGATGCCATCGGCCTTTTAAGCTATCTCAATCGCGAACAATATGGCACCTACCCGCTGTATTATGGCCCGTATTATAATGCACCGGTTGTGGATTATCAGGATGGAACACCGGTATATGTGAAAGATAAAGCTAAAGGAAAATATGTCATAACTGATGACCGGAAAGAATCGCTCCCGGTTTATGACACCCGTTTTGAAACTATCTTTCCCCGTATGTGGAGCAACCAGAAAAGCGGGCATATCAAATATTACAAAGAATACGGCAAGGTTAAGGGAACGCCGGTGACTGTCAAAAAATCAGATGGATCTACGGAAACATTATATAAGCCTACTTTCATTGAAAACATGTGGTTCTTCTTCTCCTACCAGGTGGGCCACATGTACTTCCGTTATTTTATGTGGAACTTCTCGGGGCGGCAGAATGATATAGAAAGCCAGGGCGAACCTGAAGACGGCAACTGGATCACCGGGTTTAACTTCCTGGATAACGCAAGGCTTGGAAACCAGTCAGACCTGCCCATCAGCCGTGAAAATACCTCTCACAACAAGTTCTATATGCTTCCGCTCATACTTGGCCTAGGGGGCCTTTTCTATCATCTCCGCAAGAACCGTAATGATACCTGGGTGATTTTCCTTCTCTTCCTTATGACGGGAATCGCCATTGTCATTTTCCTTAACCAATATCCTCTTCAACCCCGTGAGCGTGACTACGCCTATTCCGGGTCCTTCTATGCTTTTGCAATCTGGATCGGCCTGGGGGTCATGGGATTGATCGAATTACTCCAGAAAAAGCTGAAAAAACAGGAGTTGGTCATTGCCGGTTCAGTTGTCGCGGCGACCCTGATCCTGGTGCCGGGGATCATGGCGCAACAGGGATGGGAGGACCATGACCGGTCAGGAAAGTATGCGGCACATGACTTTGCTGTCAATTACCTGAAAGGGTGCGACCGGAATTCCGTGCTGATTACTTTCGGGGATAACGATACTTTTCCATTATGGTATGTCCAGGAGGTGGAAGGTTACCGGACTGATGTCCGCGTGGTCAACCACATGCTGGCTTCCGGTCATTGGTACGTACAGCAGATGTTTTCAAAACTATACGATTCTGATCCGTTGCCGTTCATGCTGAAAAAGGAACAATATGATAACGGGATCAATAATTATATCCCGATTTATGAGCATCCAAGCCTCGAAGATAAATACACTGAACTATCCGAGTTGATTGGTTTTGTCGCTTTGGATGATGACCGGTCCAAAATCTCGGTATCAGGAGGGAAAAAGATAAATTACTTTCCTTCACGAAAGGTGAGATTGACCGTCGATGCCAGGAAATGCATCGAAAACGGCATTGTGCCAAGAGAGATGGCTGATAAGATCGTACCTTATATTGAATGGGAGATCAAGCAGAACGCATTATTTAAAAACGACCTCGCGGTATTGGACTTTATTGCTTCAATTAATTGGGAAAGATCGATTTATACCGCTAATCCTTCCAGTCTTACTAATATCCTGGGCATCGACCAGTACATGCACCAGGAAGGAATGGTATATAAATTTATGCCTGTCAAAGCCGATAATTATTACCAGGGTATTGGAGGCGTCAATCCCGACAAAACCTACGAAATTTTCACCAATTGCAGATGGGGGAACCTGAATGACCCGAATGTGACCGTTGACCGGGAGAGTAGCCGCAACAGCCGGCTTCCCAGGCAAAATTACCTCAGGGCGGCAGAGACCTTTGTAATGCGCGGTGAGAAAGAAAAAGCGGTAAAACTTCTGGATACATGCCAGTATTTTTTTCCTGATAGCAAGATCCCCTATGATCTGATGATGATCCCTTTTGCAGATGTTTATTATAATGCAGGTGAAATTGAAAAAGGCAATGCTATCGTTTCCAGGCTGATTGAAATTTTCAGTGACGATCTGAGGTATTACAAGACTCTGAAAGCCAGTTTCGTGAAAAAATATTACATGGATGCCATCGATAGAAACATGCGTGTCATGAGGAACCTCAGCCAGATGGCCAAAGCAAATGGCCAGGATGACCTTGCAACCAGGGCCGAAGATGCGGTCACTGCTTTCAGGGGTGAATAACTTTCTCTCTTGAACGCTGGTCCTTCTTCCTGAAAATAAGGTATAAACCCGCAGAGCCCGCCAGGACAAAGGGGATACTCA
This sequence comes from Bacteroidales bacterium, assembly GCA_023229505.1. Classification (NCBI taxonomy): domain Bacteria; kingdom Pseudomonadati; phylum Bacteroidota; class Bacteroidia; order Bacteroidales; species Bacteroidales bacterium. Next base: position 3,637 of record JALNZD010000012.1, read on the forward strand.
GCCACTGGCCCAGGTTAAGTGCCATACCCTCTTCAAATCCGACCTGGGGCTCTTTCAGGAATTCAATGAAAAACCTGGCCGTGAATACCAATATCAAAAAGAGGCTTATCAATGAACCTTCCCTGGGTTTTCCATTCTTCCTGTAATATAACTGCATCAGTATTACGAAGATCAATAGGTATGCGAGGCCCTCATATATCTGGCTCGGATGACGAGGCTGAAGCCTCTGCGAAGGGTTGCTGGCGTTTGCATAAATAAACCCCCAGGGAAGAGAAGTTGGCCTGCCGAATATTTCCGAATTCATCAGGTTGCCCATCCGGATGAAAAATCCTGCCAGTGCCGTAACTATAACAATCCTGTCCATCGCCCACCAATACGATACCTTATTTTTACGGGCAAAGATAAAGACCGCAAGTAAGATCCCGATTGCCGCACCATGACTGGCAAGCCCGCCTTCCCAGACTTTCAGGATCTCAACCGGCCTGCTGAGGTAATAGGCAGGTTCATAAAACAAACAATGCCCGAGCCTCGCGCCAATCACTGTTGCAATGACCATATATGTAGTCAGCTGGTCCAGCAGCTTTACCGGTATTTTTTCTTTTTTAAAAAATTTCAGCATGATAAAATAGCCGATAGCAAAGCCGAGGGCGAATAAAACCCCGTACCAGCGGATAGCAAAATTCCCTGCCCGGAAGATTTCAGGATCGGCAGTCCAGGTGATGGTTGTCAGGATCATATTTTATCTTTTCTGGATAATGTTAATGTCAGGCCAAAAATAGGAATTCCGGATGTTACCGGTAAAAATAATAAAGATTCGTCATGATTAAGTTTGAATTTTAAGATGAAACCCGTTGATCCTGGTTTCCAATAATGACCGGTTGTTTTGGAAATCAATAGATTTTGGCAACTTCTGACCGGCTTGTAAAGCCAGGCTGACCCTGAATCTTTCCTGTTCCATCCAGTAAAATAATCCGTCTGTTGACAGGTGCCTGGCCAGGTACTCCTGCTCGGTCTGCCCTGGAGTAGGCACAAGAATGGCATTTCTGCCAAGCGTTACCAGGTCCATAATGGTCGAATAGCCGGGGCGGCAGATGATCACCCTGGCACGACCGATAAATTCGACTATCTCTTTATCGGGCAAATGGTTAAAGATTACCACTCCGGGAAGAGGAGAAAACTGATGCAATTTACCCGGAATGCCCTGGAGAATAATAACATTTTTTTGAGGATGAAGGGCCAAGTCATTTAAAATAAAATTCTCGAAAATAGTTCGCTGCGGTTCAGGTCCTGAAAGCATAATGAGCAGTTCCGGCGCCTTATTGTCATCAGCAGGTTTAATCGGCCTGATAGCGTTTTCAAAGCGCGAAAGGATCCCTATAAAATGGCCATTTTTGGGCAGAGGATGGTGATGGCTTAAATCACCTGAAAGATTTGTTCCGCCAGGTATATCAGGTACCCAGCATTCATCATAGTGACTGATAAACCATTGGTGTGCTTTGTATAACCATGGCTCTGCCCATTTCATCGTCTCCGGGGCTTTGATCAATAACTGGTGAGTCATGTAAACCGACCAGGCTTTTTTCGACCATATTCCGAATCGGTTGTCTGAAATGACTACATCAACCTGGTAATCCCTGATAATTTTCTTTATACGCCGATGCTCTTTGTATATCTCACACAGGATGACAGGAGATTGAGTTGCCATCTTCATGGCCATTTTATTTCCTGCAGGATAGGACACCCTGAAACCAGGCAGGCGGATAAACTCCAGGTTTGGGAAATACTCCCTGAGGAAGTCCAGAGGCCTGCCGTCTGCAGCGATGACAACTTCATACTTTTTCTGAAGTAAATGCCTGATAACAGGTATACAGCGAGTGGCATGACCAATGCCCCAATCGAGCGGGCAGAATAAAATCCTGGGAAAATTTTTAACCAACCGGGTATATTTTGTTAAACAAAGGTATTAATAAAGAAAAACCTAATTTTTATGCCTTTGAATGAATCATTGATTTATCAGATTGCCCTGACGCTGGTTCCCGGGATTGGCGATTTACAGGGGAAAAAACTTATTGCCTATTGTAACGGTGTGGAAGCCATATTCAGGGAAAAGAAGAAAAACCTTCTTAAAATTCCGGGAATAGGGGAAGTCATGGCTCATTCCTTACATAAAAAGGATATTTTCACAAGGGCCGAAAAAGAAATGGATTTTATCAGGCAATACCAGATTGCCCCTCTTTTCTATCTGGAGCCTGACTATCCCGACAGGCTGAAACATTGTGAAGACGGGCCTATGATGTTATATTTCAAGGGCAAGGCTAACCTGAGCCAGAAAAGGATATTGAGTATCGTCGGTACCCGTATGCCAACGGAATATGGCAAAGCTATGTGTGAACAGATCATACAGGATTTTTCTGAACAGGGGGTTCTAATCGTGAGCGGATTAGCTTATGGCGTTGACACGATGGCCCATCGGGCTTCGTTGGCGGCCTGCCTGCCTACCATAGGGGTTCTGGCTCATGGACTTGACCAGATCTATCCTTTTGTCAACCGTCCACTGGCGGAAAAAATGATCGAAAATGGTGGCTTATTGACAGAGTTCCTTAGTCAAACCAGCCTGAACCGTGATTATTTTCCCCGGCGCAACAGGATCATTGCAGGTATGGCTGATGCGACACTGGTGATTGAATCGGCTCAGAAAGGAGGGGCTCTGATAACGGCAGATATCGCTAATTCTTACAGCCGCGATGTTTTTGCTCTTCCCGGGCGGGCGACAGATCCAAAATCAGGCGGTTGCAACCAGTTGATTAAAACCAATAAGGCTGCGCTGATCCATGGCGCCGCTGATATTTGTTTCATGATGGGTTGGGACCAGTCGCCCCATTTGGTGCATATTCAGCAGAAATTGTTTACCGAGCTGGATGAACAGGAAAAGAAAATTTTCGAAATCCTTGAAGTCAGAAAAGAAGCCGATATCGATGAGATCTACCTGAATTCAGGCATGACAGCCAGTAAGGTGGCAGCCATCTTACTGAAGTTCGAATTTGAAGGGTTGATCAGGAGCCTTCCCGGGAAAAGATATAAGATCAACGGTTGAGGCTTAGAATCCTTCCTGGGCTTTCGCATCCTGGTGGATGCGCAGTCCTGCAATACAAAGGGAAATGGCAACGATAGACGAGCCGATAAAAAATGCCCACAGCAGTCTGTAATCTTTGGTTAAAAGGCAAAAATCATACAGGGCGTGGAAAAATACAGCAGCAGCTAGTCCGGTCATTGAATCAATGAAACGCATCTTCCTTAATTTTCCCAATCCAATGAAAAAGCCCATCATGACTCCGAAGATGACATTGGCGGGTCCGGCCGTGAATGCATTGGCTAAATTAACATTCAGGTTGGGGATATTGATGAAATACAGAATATTGTTCATCGTCGCGAAACCCATAGAGATCATCACGGCGAAAATGATGCCATCGACAGGTGTTTTGAACTCCGGCTTCGTGTAAACGAATCCTTTGAGGAAGAAAAATTTTCCCAATTCAGCAAAAAATGCCATGATTACCAGGGCATAAAATAACACCCTCCGGATATTACTCAGGTTATCAAGCCCAAAATAGGATGCAAAAACCTGCATCGCCAATACAAGCAAGATACTTATCATTCCCCACAGGAAGGATTTGAAAAGCAGTGAATAAGAAAACCGCTTGAACTTATACCTGAGATATATATAAATGAGAACAGCGATTAGCGGCGCTATGATAAACGAGGTGAACTTTAAGTATTCCATAAGCTGATAGTGGATTAGTGAATCAAAATTAATAATAGTTTGTAATTTTACAAATTATTTTTATAATTTGATAGGAATTGTAACGCGCTCAACGGGCAGTTGGCACACAGTATCGACAGAAAGTGGGATGTCGGTGCCTTGCAAGCTTAAAGGAAACTTCCGGTTAAAAGGCATTCGTACGACCAATCCGGTCGCTGTTGGTGACCGGGTGGAAGTTGAAATGGAGGCAGATATGACCATCGGGACAATTATAAGGATTCTCGAACGACAAAATTATATTATCCGGAAGGCGACAAACCTTTCCAAAGAATCACACATTATTGCTGCTAACATTGACCAGCTCATACTGGTTGCCACCCTTGCCTTTCCGAGGACATCCACCGGCTTCATCGACAGGGTATTGGTTACCTCCGAAGCTTATCATATTCCTGCCATCATCCTGTTTAACAAAACAGACCTTTATACTGAAGAATTGATCCCCTGGCTTGAAGAGACGGAAAAAATTTATCTTGATGCCGGTTACCCCTGCCTGAGGGTGTCTGCTAAGACCAGGGAAGGATTGGAAAGTCTCAGGGCCGTTTTAAAAGACAAGGTCAGTCTGGTCTCCGGGCATTCCGGTGTCGGTAAATCCACCATTATCAATGCTTTGCAGCCAGGTCTCAATATAAAGATCAAGGAAATATCTTCCTATCATTTAAAAGGACAACATGCGACGACATTTCCGGAGATGCATTCGCTGTCTTTCGGTGGTTATATCATCGATACCCCTGGGATTAAAGAATTTGGCCTGACACATTTCGATAAGAAGGAAGTCGCTGAACGTTTCCCCGAAATGCGGGCGTTGATGCATCTTTGCCGTTACAGTAACTGCACCCATTCGCATGAACCGGACTGCGAGGTCATAAAAGCTTTGGAAGAGGGAAGGATACATCCTTCCAGGTATAATAATTACCTTAGCATTTTTTACGGCAGAGACTGGAACGAGGAAAAATGGAATTAGTATAAAAATTACGAATATGATAGCGAAAGAAATAGCTTCCGACGATATATTACCGCTGAAAACTTCCGATACCTGTTCCTTCGCTTTGAATGCCATGGAGGAGAACAGGGTCAATCACATGCCTGTGGTGAATGAAAGGGAATTGCTTGGCGTGGTGGCCGAATTTGACCTGGTCAATCATCTTGACCTCCATGACCCTGTCGGTAATGTTAAACTTTCATTGCCCCATGCATTCATTTCTGATCACCAGCATGTTTTTGATGCGATGAAGATGATAACGGAAATGAAATTATCGCTCCTACCCGTCGTTGACCAGCGAAATTCCTATACCGGCGTGATCACCCTGCCAAACCTGTTAAAGTATCTTACCATGAACATTTCTGTGTTGAACCCCGGCGGCCTGATTGTACTTGAAGTGGCTGAAAATAATTATTCCATGGCTGAAATCTCCCAAATCATCGAGTCCAACAATGCACGGATAATTGGCGCTTTCTTTACTACCCATCCCGATTCTACTTTGATCGACCTCACTTTGAAGATTAATGATATTGATCTGAATCCTGTCATTCAGACCTTTCAACGGTATAATTATACCATAAAAGCGACTTTTGCAGAAAAAGACGACCTGGATGACCTGAAGGAACGATATGATGCCCTGATGAATTACCTGAGCATTTGAAAGCCGCCTTCATTGAATTCTAACCTGATAATATACAAAGGCGTCCTGAAGGCAATATGTCTTGTTATCCTTATCACATTTGGATCAAATTCCTTTGCACAGTCAGATAAGATAATCCCTAATACGGGGAAAAATTTTTGCCGGATAGATTCCATTGTCTTGACAGGTAATAAAATAACAAGGGATCAGGTCATCCTTCGCGAAATCATTTTCAATGCGGGCGATTCACTGCGCCTTGACTGGCTTGATTCCCTTATCTCCCGTTCAAGGGAGAACCTGCTGAATACTTTGCTCTTTAATTTCGTTGAGCTGAACAAATCTTACCCTATCCCTGACAGCGTTCATGTAATTATTAATGTGAAAGTCATTGAACGTTGGTATATCTGGCCTACTCCGATCCTGAAGCTTTCCGACCGTAACTTCAATGTTTGGTGGGAAACCAAAGATTTAAGCAGGTTAAGCTATGGCTTCTATGTGGACTGGCAAAATTTCAGGGGACGAAAAGAACACCTTATCCTGAGACTTCAGTGGGGCTATAACCGGGTCATCAATCTTCAATATCTTATACCTTACCTGAATAAAAAGAAAACCCTGGGCATTGGTTTTGGCTTTGGTTTTGCGAGACAAAAGGAAACGGCTTTCCAAACTGTTAACAATAAACAGCAGTTTTTCAAAAACCCGGAAGGATTTGCCCGGCAGGATTACTATGCTTATGGCCAATTCCTGGTCAGGCGGAATATTTATAATACACATATGCTGGAACTCAGGTATGACCAGCATCATTTTTCTGACAGCCTTTTAAAAGAAAACGAACATTTTACATCAGATGGAGCGAGTGAATTGAAATATATCTCCTTCAGGTACTTTTTTAAAAGCGATCATCGCGATTTCAAATCATATCCGCTAAAAGGCTATTATTTTGACTTCGAGATTATAAAACATGGCTTGTGGACTTTCAATCATAATACTTTAAATACATTCCATCTGCTGGCAACTTACAGGAAATTCTGGGAATTACATCCCAGGGTTTATTTTGCAACCGGTCTCAACGGGAAAATATCCGCCGGCATACAGCCATATTTCATTATGCGGGGTATCGGATACGATCGTGATGTTATCCGTTCTTATGAGTATTACCTCGTCGATGCCCAGCATTTCGTCATACTCAGGAATAATATCAAATTTGCCCTGATCCCCAATCAGGTTAAGGATATCAGCTTTATCAAGACTGAAAAGTTTGGAAAGATCTTTTATGCTTTATACCTGAACGTATTTATTGATGGGGGGTATGGGGTTTATAACCAGGATTTCGGCCGGGAGACCAATGATCTGCAAAACACTTTGCTGTTCGGCTACGGTACCGGCCTTGATTTTGTTACTTATTATGATGTTGTAATCAGGCTCGAATTTTCCGTGAACTTCAAAAATGAAACCGGTATTTTCCTGCATTTCATGGCGCCAATTTGATGATCAGCTAAGAATGACCATATATTAGCTATTTTTGTGTACTTGTTAACTAAATTCGATTGCTATGGTGATAGCCATTTTCGGAAGAGCGGTTTCCCTGGAAAACCTGAAGTATGTGCAACGCGTTGTCGATAAACTGATCTTAAAAAATTGCCGGTTGATCATTTATAAGCCTTTTTTTGAAATGTTACAAGATAAGGTTGAGTTTCCTTCAGAAGTCAATTTTTTCGTTGATTATCAGGATATTGAAGGAAAAGTTGACTTTCTTTTCTCTATTGGCGGCGACGGGACGATCCTTGATGCTTTATCAATGGTCAGAGATTCAGGAATTCCCATAATGGGGATTAATATCGGACGGCTTGGATTCCTTTCAAGTATTGCAAAAGATGAAATACTGCCTGCCATTGATAAAGTCCTTGCCCGGGATTACCAGATCGATTCACGTACCCTCGTGAGGCTAAGCCAACCAAAAGATCTTTTCGGTGAAATGAATTATGCGTTGAACGAACTGACCATAACCCGGAGAGATACCGCATCCCTGATCGTGCTGCATGTATACATCGATGGTATGTTCCTGAATTCATACTGGGCTGACGGGTTAATTATTGCCACTCCTACAGGCTCTACTGCCTACTCCCTCAGTAGCGGAGGCCCAATATTGACACCCGGTTCCGAGAATTTTGTGCTGACCCCAATTGCCCCGCACAATTTAACCGTCAGGCCGGTCGTTATACCTGACAAATCAAAGATCAGGATTATCGTGGAAGCGAGGGAAGAGCAATTCCTCGTCAGCCTCGATTCCAGGAGGGCCATCATTTACTCAAACTTTGAACTGATTGTTGAAAAAGCAGATTTTAAAGTCAATATTGTTCAGATGAAAGGAAAGGACTTTTTTATGACGATCAGGGAAAAGCTTAAATGGGGTTTGGATGCCCGAAACTGATCCTGGCGTTAAATCTTTTAAAATATTTGGTACTTTTGCGTCCTGCATGAAAAAATGAAGAAACGTTTTTTAACTTTCGCTTTTGCCCTAATTGGAATGACAGCCTTACCACAAACCATGGAAGTGGGTCTGTTTGGAGGTTTATCTTATTACCTTGGCGATTTGAACCCGGGCATCCATTTTCTCGCTCCTAAACCAGCCTATGGTGTTCTTGCCCGGTATAAGCTTGACTCAAGATGGGTGATCAAGGCCAGTGCATTCAGGGGCAAAGTCAAAGGAGATGACCGGATGGGCCGTACCAATGATTTACGCGGCCTTAAATTTGAATCAAGGATAACTGATATTTCCATTACTGCTGAATTCAACTTTTTCGATTACTTCACCGGGAGCAGGCGGAATACCATAACGCCCTGTATCTTTGGCGGTATTGGAGTGTTTTTTTTCAAGCCTACGGCTGACGGGGTAGATTTAAGAAGTATCGGAACCGAAGGTCAGAATGTTGGATTTGATGGCCGTAAACCATATAAGTTATTTACTTTCAGTGTACCTTTCGGAATAGGTGCCAAGTATAGTATTAACAGCCGATTATGTCTTTCAGCGGAGTGGGGTTTGAGGAAAACGTTCACAGATTACCTGGATGACGTAAGTACGACTTATTATCTTGATGGTTCACAAATCGATGTAAGTCAACCTGAAGAGGTCTTGTCTGATCCAACATTTCTGCATACAGCCAGGCAGGAAAGAGGAAATCCGACAACGAACGATTGGTATAATTTTACCGGTATTTCGCTGACCTATAAATTCCGTCTTTTTGGCAACAAGAAATGCCTTGATCAACTGAGGTCTACACCAAACTAGCCAGATGGCATATAAGAAGCAGGCACAAGAATGTAATGAGCTTTAAAGAACAACTGGATCTGAACAACTTGCCCAATCACGTGGCCATAATAATGGATGGTAACGGGCGGTGGGCTAAAGCGAGGGGCAAGCCCAGGACTTTCGGTCATAAACAGGGCGTTACGGCTGTCAGGGAAGCTGCTGAATCTGCCGCTGAAATCGGTATCAAATATCTTACATTGTACGCTTTCTCTACTGAAAACTGGAAAAGACCGAAATTTGAAATAGATGCCCTGATGCATTTGCTCCTCCAGACAATTAATAAGGAAACCAAGACATTGAATAAAAATAGGATCCGCCTTCATGCCATTGGCAACCTTGAAGCTCTTCCGGAAAGCATTCACAGACAACTTATCCAGACTATGAATGATACATCCGGCAATGACCGGATGACACTCACCCTGGCGCTTAGTTACAGCTCGAGGTGGGAAATCCTTGAGGCCGTGAAAAGTATTGCCCGGGATCTGGCTCATCATCGCATTACTGACGAAGATATTACTTCTGATTTATTTACCACCCGGCTCCCTTCTTATCCCCTACCGGAACCGGAATTGCTGATCCGAACCAGCGGTGAATACCGGGTAAGTAATTTTTTGTTATGGCAAATTGCCTATTCGGAGTTATTTTTTTGTAATAAATATTGGCCTGATTTCAGAAAAGAGGACCTTTACGAAGCAGTTTACAATTACCAGCACCGTGAAAGGCGGTTTGGCAAAACGAGTGATCAGATCACGGAAAATCATAATGGATGAAAATGGTAAGAATGATGAGGGGAATTAGTTTTCCGTCATGCTGGAAATATCTGCGAATTTGCGGGCTGATTTCACTCGCCCTGATTTCATTTCTTATGAGCCCAAATCAGGCTCTTTCCCAGGTTTCTTTAGGGGACGGCACCTTAGTTGATTATACCCGACCCGTTGAATACGTAATAGGAGGAATTACTGTCTCAGGAGCAGAATACCTCGATAAAAATGTCCTGGTGATGCTGGCCGGTTTAAACGTTGGAGAGAAAGTGACCATTCCCGGCGAGGAAATTTCCAAAGCAATTAAAAAACTATGGGACCAGGGCCTCTTTGAAAATATTGGTATTTATATTACTGATGTCCAGGGAGAAAATGTGTTCCTGGAAATGCGCCTGAAAGAAAGACCCCGCTTATCAAGGTTCTCCCTGAAAGGGATCAATAAAACAGAAGCTGATAATCTTCGTGAAAAGATTAAAATTACGCGGGGAGATGTCATTACTGAAAGTTTATTGATGAATACTAAACACAGGATCAAAGAACATTTTCGCGATAAGGGATTTCTTGACACGGAAGTAGATATTAAACAGACGGCGGATACAACGCGGGCTAACAATGTTATCCTGGATATCGACATCCAAAAAAATAGCAGGGTCAAAATCAAGAAGATCCATGTTTATGGTAATAAAGAATTTAATACCCAGAAAATTAAAAATACCCTGAAAGAAACTAAGGAAATGGGGAAATTTAACCCACTGCAGGATATTGAACTGACCATTCTCTATGACCTGCAGGAAATTTTCCGGTTAAACACACAGGGGGTAGTCGATTCTACCATGGCACACCTCAACCGAACGGTGAAAATCCGGATTTTTAAACCTTCAAGGTTTATACAAGATAAGTATGACGAAGACCTGATGAAGGTTATCGCAAAATATAACAACATGGGTTACAGGGATGCTGTTATATCAAGGGATTCGCTATATCGTAACGAGGATAAGACACTTAGCCTTGATTTATATATAGATGAAGGGCCGCAGTACTATTTCAGGAATATTACCTGGGTCGGAAATACGAAATATACGGCAGAACAATTGAATAACGTACTTAAGATAAAAAAAGGCGATTTGTATAACAGGGAAATACTGGAAACTAACCTGTCATTTAATCCCAATGAGCAGGATGTCAGTGCTTTATATCTTGATGATGGCTATTTATTCTTTGCTGCCGATCCCGTCGAAGTTAAAGTTGAAAATGATTCTATCGATATTGAGATTCGTATCCGGGAGGGAAAACAAGCCCGGATTAATAAAGTATCCATTAGTGGGAATACTAAAACAAATGACCACGTCGTGATTCGAGAGCTGCGCACCAGGCCGGGTCAATTGTTCAGCCGCACTGACATTATCAGGACTACCCGTGAACTGGCACAGCTCCGGTATTTTGACCCGGAGAAGATCGTCCCTGATATTTTACCGAATGCAGCAGATGGTACTGTTGATATTACGTATAAAGTGGAAGAAACGTCATCCGATCAGATCGAGTTGAGCGGCGGTTGGGGCTATGGCAGGATTATCGGGACCCTGGGCTTATCATTCAATAACTTTTCAATACGTAAAATTTTTGCTCAAGGAGCCTGGAAACCAGTGCCCGCTGGAGATGGCCAGAAGCTAAGCCTCAGGTTACAATCTTATGGAAAAGGATATCTGAGTTATAGCGCCTCCTTCACAGAGCCTTGGCTGGGAGGCAAAAAACCCAATGCTTTTAGCGTAACATATTGGCATTCTCTTTATTCCAACGGTAAATCAAAAAAGGACCCGCTCAGATCCGAGTTTGTAATCAATGGATTGACACTCGGTTTAGGAAAGAGGCTAACCTGGCCCGATGACTTTTTTACCCTTTATCAGGCCATTACGCTGCAACGCTATGATCTTTATCAGTATTCCCAGATCTTTGTTTTTGGATCCGGGACAGGTACATATAATAATTATAATTATAATATCATCTTTGGCAGAAGCTCTATCAGCCAACCCATTTATCCTACATCCGGATCTGATGTTTCAGTGTCCCTTGAGCTGACTCCGCCTTATTCCCTTTTCAATGATAAGGATTACTCAATCATGGAACCCGAGGAAAAATATAAATGGATAGAATACCATAAGTGGAAAGTGAACGCCACCTTCTATACTGAAATTTTCAGCAAAGCAGTGATCATGACCCGTGCAAAGTTTGGATTCCTGGGCCTGTACAACCAGGACATCGGCATAACGCCATTTGAACGCTTTTACCTTGGAGGCGACGGCCTGTCAGGTTATAACAATCTTGATGGCCGGGAAATCATTGGCATGAGAGGTTATCGCAATGAATCCATTACCCCGGATTATTATCTGAATAAAAATATCGGGGGCACCATCTTTACCAAGTACACGCTTGAACTGCGTTATCCCCTCTCACTCAACCCCAGTGCAACCATCTTTGCCCTGGCATTCGTGGAAGGAGGTAATTCCTGGCTTGGATTTGCCGATTTTAATCCCTTTGCCATATACCGCTCGGCCGGCTTTGGCGTTAGGGTTTTCCTGCCCATGTTTGGTTTATTGGGGCTCGACTGGGGCTATGGATTCGATCCGGTCCGCGGCATCCCTTCTGCGAATGGATCACAATTTCATTTTTCTATTAATTCATCTATCGATTAATTATTCAGCAGAAAAATGGCAGGTTTATTGTACTAAATAACAAAGTATTTAAACTAAATTTATTTGGAGGACAAAATATGAAAAAGATCATTATTATTTGTTCACTTCTTGTGATGGCCTTTCTTCCCGGTTTTGGCCAGAAGTATGCGTTTGTCGATACCGATTATATTCTGAATAATATACCTGAATATACGGATGCACAAGCTTTACTGGATGACTTGTCAGCTGAATGGCAAAAAGAAATTGAAGGCAAGTTCCAGGAGATCGATAAATTATACCGGGATTATCAGGCCGAGTCAATTTTGTTGCCGGAAGACCTCAAGAAACAAAGAGAGAATGAGATCATCCAAAAGGAGAAGGAGGCCAAGGATCTGCAGAAAAAGCGATTTGGTAAGGATGGTGATCTGTTTAAGAAGAGAATTGAACTGGTTCAGCCTATACAGGAGAAATTGTTCAATGCTATTCAGGATATGGCCGTTACCCGCAATTATGCATTCATTTTTGATAAAGCTTCCGGAGCTGCCCTGCTTTTTGCTGATGCAAAATTTGATATAAGCGATGATGTGCTGGATGAAATCGGTACTGTAATGCAGACGGTCAGGAGAGAAAGCAGAACAAGGCCTTCGGTCCAGCTGGGAGCTAGCCAGGCGGCGTCAGGAAAAGGTACTACCGGCCAGCCAACACCCGGTCAAATGGTGCCTCAGCAAAGGCCAGGCCAGGGTAGCACAGGAACTGGCGATAAGGGTAATACAGGCGTGAATCCAAATGCCGGCAGCAATCCCCCCATGCCGCCTCCCGGTGAAAAAAAGCCTAAATAATGACCATTTCATAAATTTCCCTATCTTTGCCGACTCTTAAATTATTAATCACAAAAAAATGGAAAAATTCTTAAGACCAGTCCTGGTGATCATGTTATGTGCATTAATGTGCACTGGATACAGCCAGGTGAATGCTAAATTGGGTTATATTGATTCCAATGCACTGCTCGAAATGATGCCGGGTAAAGACTCTATTCAGAAAGTCCTTCAGGACTATGGAAAATCTCTGGAAACACAGCTTCAAACCATGTATGCTGAATATCAGACCAAAGTTCAGGATTACCAGACTAATTCCCGTACCATGTCTGACATTATCCGTCAGACAAAAGAAAAGGAACTTGCAGACCTTGAAACGCGGATACAGACTTTCCAGCAACAAGCCGATACTGATTTACAGGAAAAACAGGTTACTTTGCTGCAGCCATTGCTGGATAAAGCAAAAGGCGCCATTACAGCCGTTGCGAAAGAAAACGGTTATACCTACATTTTCGATGTTGGAACCGGCGCTGTATTGTTTTATGAAAAGGGTGAAAATATCCTGCCGTTGGTAAAAGTTAAACTTGGATTAAAATAATACCAGGATATTATTGTTGAAAACCGCTTAAGGCAATACCCGGAGCGGTTTTTTGATTCCAATGAATTAATAATCCGTGAGGCCGTTTCCCTGATGAACATCATGTTCCTTTACTTTGGGGTTTGGATAATCAATCGAGTAATGCAGTCCGCGGCTTTCCTTCCTGGCTAAAGCCATCTTGATGATCAGGTAACCGATATTGATGATATTTCTTAACTCACATAGCTTAACTGTCAGAATCGACTTGTTGTACAGATCTTCCGTTTCCCGGTAAATGATCTGAAGCCTTTCAAAAGCCCGCATCAAACGCAAATCGGACCGCACAATCCCGACATAGCTGGTCATGATGGCCTGGACCTCTTTCAGACTCTGTGTGATCAGAACCATTTCTTCGTTCAGGATCATCCCTTCAGCATTCCAGTCAGGGACATCATTTCTTACAGGAATGTCTGACACTCTTTTAACTGAATCAAGCGCAGCCCGATGTGAGAAAACAGCTGACTCGAGAAGTGAGTTGGACGCGAGCCTGTTAGCCCCATGGAGACCCGTGGAAGCGCATTCTCCGGTAGCGTATAAGTTGAGGATGCTGCTCCGTGCATATTCATCTACCTTGATACCCCCGCAGGTGTAATGAGCACCCGGAACTACGGGGATCATCTCTTTAGTGATATTAATACCGAGGCTCAGACACTTGGCATAGATAGTAGGAAAATGTTTGATAAGTTCATTTGAATCCAGATGGCGGCAATCCAGGCAAACGTAATCATCACCCGAAAGTTTCATCTCATTATCAATTGCACGGGCAACAATATCGCGCGGGGCCAGTGAACCCCTGGGATCATATTTATTCATAAACTCCTTCTCATTCCTGGTTTTCAGGATGGCGCCAAAACCCCTAAGGGCTTCTGTGATCAGGAATGAAGGCTTTTCATCGGGATTATAAAGGGTCGTGGGATGAAACTGGATAAATTCCATATTCTCAACAACCCCTTTCGCCCGATAAACCATGGCAATACCGTCCCCCGTGGCGATTTCAGGATTGGTTGTGTGACCATAGACCATTCCTGCACCGCCGGTTGCCAGGAGAGTCATACGTGATAAAATGGTATGGATTTCCCTGGTACCAGGACTTAACACGTAGGCCCCATAGCAGGTGATATCCGGTGTCCTCCTGTTGACATCAATTCCCAGGTGGTGCTGGGTGATGATATCCACGGTATAATGATTTTCAAGAATTTCGATGTTCGGGTGGCTTTTAACTTTACTCAGCAAAGCGCGCTCTATCTCAGCCCCGGTCTGATCCTTGTGATGAAGTACACGGAATTCGGAGTGACCGCCTTCCTTATGCAAATCGAAACGGCCTGATTCTTTCTTGTCAAACTCGACTCCCCATTCTACCAGTTCCCTGACTCTTTCAGTTGATTCTGTTATGGCAATCCGGACGATTTCAGGATTGCTCAGGTCATCACCGGCATTGATCGTATCGAGGATATGCTTGGCATAAGTGTCCGGTGTGTACATCACGGCTGCAATACCCCCCTGGGCATACTTCGTTGCAGTTTCATCAGCACTGGCTTTGGTGATGATACAGACTTTCCCGTGGTCTGCGACTTTCAGTGCATAACTCAAACCGGCTATACCGGAACCAATGACCAGAAAATCGACAGTTTTTCTCAACAATTTAACAATTTAACAATTTAACAATTTCCTAAAGCCCAAGCAATGCAACGATCGGATCATTTCCACCGAACAGCATCTTTGCAGGATTCTCCAGCATCTCCTTGACTTTTACCAGGAAACTGACTGACTCCCTGCCATCTATGACCCTGTGATCATAGGATAGAGCCACGTACATGATGGGGTGGATCTCTACCTGCCCGTAGACTGCTATGGGCCTGTCGACAATATTATGCATGCCCAGGATGGCGCTTTGCGGCGGATTGAGAATCGGAGTGGATAACATGGATCCGAAAACCCCGCCGTTCGTAATCGTAAAGGTGCCGCCTTTCATATCATCAAGGCTGATCTTGTTATCCCGTGCTCGGGTTGCCAGTTCCTTTATTTTCAGTTCAATTTCAGCCAGCGACATTTGCTCGGCATTCCTCAGAACAGGTACCATCAAGCCTTTCGGCGTACTCACTGCTATGCCTATATCGGCATAATTGTGGAAAACAATCTCATCCCCGTCAATTTGTGCATTGACTTGCGGAAAATGCTGCAAAGCTTCGGTGATGGCCTTCGTGAAGAACGACATGAACCCCAGGGATACTCCATGCTTCTCTTTAAAAGAATCTTTATACTGTTGGCGTATTTTCATGACAGGGGTCATGTTCACTTCATTGAAAGTTGTGAGCATGGCAGTTTCATTCTTTACGGATACCAGGCGTTCAGCAAGCTTCAGGCGCAAAGTGGTCATTTTCTTGCGCTCTGTATCCCGGCTTCCACCCCGGCTTTCTGGTTGTGCAGGTAATTGGGCGGGTTTAACCTTGTCTTTCTCCTCAAGGATAAAAGAGACATCATTCTTTGAAAAACGGTAATGCCTGATAAATTCGATAAAATCCTCCTCGCTGACCAGGTTCGTTTCAAGAAGCTTTTTTGCCAATGGAGAAAGATGGAGCTTGATTGAAGGATCCTCATCCTTTGAAACAGGCTTTTTCGAAGTTGCTACTTTCATGGGCTTTTCAGAGGGTGCTTTTCCGTCAGTTTCAATCCTTGCAACGACTGATCCTACTGCTATGCTCTCGCCCTTGCTGATGAGGATGCGAATAACTCCCGACTGTTCAGCGCTGATGCTGAGCGTGGCTTTATCCGAATCGATCTCGGCGATTTCCTGATCTTTTTCAACAAAGGAGCCGTCTTCAACCATCCAGTTAGCTAACTGGACTTCGTTGATCGACTCACCCGGGCTGGGAACTTTTACCTCTATGATCATTTTAAGATAAGATATTAGCTTTCAAGTTTTTTAATTGCGGAAACAGACTTGCTGGTGATAGGCACCCCAGTTTTTAACAATTGGTTCTCAAAGGTCTTCCAGCGATTCCCAATGCAGATCATCCGGCATTCTTCCGCAACTTTCGGGCAGTCGCAACTGCTGAAAGTCTTTTCAATGATCTTACGCTGCCTGATTTCATGGAACTCGTGCGAACCGGTTGCCGGGCTTCCACTGGAAGGTCGGGCGATCAATCTTGTTGTGAACTCCTGCATCTGTTGCTGGATAAATGTCCATGCCCCCATATTGGCAGGTTCTTCCTGTGTCCATAAAGTATCAGTTGATTGATGATATTTTGCCATGATCTTCCTGACCTGGTTCAGGGGAAAAGGATGCAGTTGCTCTATCCGGATGATGGCCGTATCATTTGCATGGATCTTCTCTTTTTCTTCCAATAGGTCATAATATACTTTCCCGGTGCAGAAAACTAACTTATTAATCAGATCAGGTTCAGCCGCAGGATCATCAATTAATTCACGGAATCCTCCTGTTGACAGATCTGAAAGCGGTGATACGCACCGGGGATGGCGCAGCAGGCTCTTGGGAGTGAAAACGATAAGCGGTTTCCTGAATTCACGGTGCAATTGCCGGCGGATCAAATGGAAAAAATTAGCCGGGGTGGTGATATTAGCCACCTGCATGTTGTATTCAGCGCTCAGGATTAAAAATCGCTCGATCCTTGCGCTGGAATGTTCCGGCCCTTGTCCTTCAAATCCATGGGGAAGGTAAATGACCAGGTCGTTCATTACATTCCATTTGTCTTCTGCACTGCAAAGGAACTGGTCGAATATGATCTGGGCTGCATTGGCAAAATCACCAAACTGGGCCTCCCAGATGGTCAATGTATCAGGTGATGCCAGAGAATAACCATAATCAAATCCCAGCACGCCATATTCTGAAAGAGGGGAGTTGTATATTTCGAAACGGGCCTGGGTGTCACTTAAATGATTCAGAGGGTAATACTCTTTCTCGGAATCTTCAATTTTTAAAACAGCATGCCGGTGCGAAAAAGTCCCTCTGATGGAGTCCTGGCCGCTGATACGAACCCGGAACCCTTCTTCCAGCAAAGTGCCGTAGGCCATCAGTTCTCCCATTGCCCAGTCAAGCATTCCCGTAATTTCGATCATCTCCATGCGCGTTTCCTGGAGCTTAACCAATTTACGAAAATAGTTTTCACCTTTAGGCACATGGGCAATCCGGCGACCGATCATCTTGAGCTTTTCAAGGTCGACGGAAGTGTCAGGTGATGCTTCAAAGTCCCGGGGTATGGCTTTCCGGATGTCTTTCCATACATGGCTAAGAAATGAGCTGATATGAGCTTTTTCAATCTTTTTCGATTCCTCCAGGTCTTTTTCGAGATTATCCTGGATCCTGACATCGACTTCATTAAAAAATGATCGTTCAAGCAGCCCCTTTTCAAGCAATTGCTGTTTATAGATCTCCATCGGGCTCGGATGCTTTTCGATAATATTATAGAGGATGGGTTGCGTAAACCGGGGTTCATCACCTTCATTATGGCCGTACTTCCTGTAACAGAGAATGTCAATAAAAACATCCCGCTGGAATTTTGCCCTGAACTCCATGGCAATCTGAATAGTGGCGATCAGCGCTTCAACGTCATCACCATTGACATGAAAAACCGGTGATTGAACGACCTTGGCCACGTCAGTGCAGTATGTGCTGGACCTTGCATCCAGGTAGTTGGTGGTAAAACCAATCTGATTGTTAACAACAAAGTGTACGGTCCCTCCGGTTTTATAACCCGGGAGCTGCGACATCTGGATCACTTCATAGACCACTCCCTGTCCTGCAATTGATGCATCGCCATGGATAAGGATAGCAGCGATGCGGTTAAAATCACCTTTATAGTCCTTGTCGGCGCGGGCCCTGACTATCCCTTCGACAACCGGATAGACGGCTTCAAGGTGTGATGGATTGGGGGACAGCGTCATTTTTACGCGTTTGCCAAGGGTTGTCAGCCGTTCCACTGTGAATCCGAGATGATATTTAACATCCCCGAGAAGGGTTTCATCGTCATATTTCATGCCTTTGAATTCATTGAAAATTTCCCTGAAGGGTTTTTTCAGGATATTGGCCAGTACATTTAACCTGCCCCTGTGCGGTATACCGATCACAAATTCATCCGTGCCCAGTTGCGATCCTTTTTCCATAATGGCGTCCAAAGCAGGAATAAGCGCTTCGGCCCCTTCAAGGGAAAAACGCTTCTGACCGGGGAATTTTTTATGGATAAATTTTTCAAACATAACAGCTCTTGCCAAATCGCGGTAGATATATTTCCTGTCATCCAGTGTAAAAGGGTAGGTGTTCTTCGACTGTTCCATCTTGTTTTGCAGCCAGAGACGGACTTCAGGATTGCGGATATAGAAAAATTCTGCGCCAACCGATTGGCAGTAAGTCTGTTGAAGATGATCCAATATCTCTTTCAATGAGGCTTTACCGATCCCGATCTCATGGCCTGCTTCGAATGATTTCAGGAGATCATCCTGGGTTAACCCGAAATTTTCCAGGTCAAGTGTGGGAGTATATTTCCTGCGCGTTCTGACCGGATTGGTCCGTGTAAATAAGTGGCCCCGCTGCCGATACCCATTTATAAGGTTAATGACTTTAAATTCAGACGGATAGACGGTTTCTTCGCTTTTTTTGCGAACAGGATAATGTTTCAGGGCAAATTCAAATCCATCAAAGAACTGCCTCCAGCTTTCATCCACGGATACCGGGTCTTCCAGGAATTTCCTGTATTGTTCTTCCACAATGGCCGGGTCAGCAGCATGCAGATATGAAAACCTATCCATAAAAAGCTATTTAACAAAAGCATCGGCAAAGATACAAAATGACGGCCAATAAAAAAGGCTGCCCTTTTCCGGACAGCCTTTCTTTTACCTATAGATTTTTTATGCCGGTTCGATAGCATCTACCGGGCAGACGTCTGCACAGGAACCACAGTCGGTGCAGATATCAGGATCAATCACATAGATATCACCTTCCGAAATAGCTTCAACAGGGCACTCATCGATGCAGGTGCCACAAGCTGTACAGTCATCAGTTATTTTATAAGCCATATTGCAATTATTTAAAATGTTTGTTATTTAATGCTAAATACAAAAGTAGTTTTTTCATGGTTATCATCTAATTTTCATCATGAAAAATTAAATTTATTCCAACGGATATTGAAATAACGAAATAAAGAGGTGACGATACTCGATATTCGAAGTAATGAACAATGTCCCATCGAATATTACTTCGAATATCGTTAGATCGTATCGTGCTTTCGAATATCAAAAAAGCCCGCCGGCTTTCGCCGCGGGCTTTTTTGCTGCTCCCCGAAGCTGGCTATTATCTGAATTATTTGATCCTGGATTTAACATAAGAGACTTGGAGTTTCTTAAATATTCCCTTTCCCCGGATGGGGAAAGGGTTAGGGATAGGGATAGGGGCTGAAAACCGAAGCTGGCTATTATCTGAATTTTTTAATTAGGCTTTAAAATGGCCGAACTTTGGGGAAACATACAGGGAAACTTAAACAAGCCAAAACAAATTCAATTAATTGCATAAATAACGTCATCACAATAAAAATTATTTAGAACCCATCTAAATTGAATTTATTTATCAAATCCCCCTTGATTTTAGTGAAAATTTTTGTATATTGTAATCGTTAATCCACCCTCCGAAAACAAGTTATTTTTCTTCGTCAGGGATTCTGTTTTAGAAATGTTACATTACGGATTTTTAAAAATTGTGATCATCATTTCATTTTAGTTGTAAACATTAATGTCCATGATTCTGAAATAAAATGCCATGCACTAAATGCTAAAATTAAATAACTTTTCTAATGATGAAATTAACTCTTTCTTTAGTTGGATTTTTTATTCTATCCCTTAGTATCTCCGTAAAATCTCAGCAATATGATAGCCTTGTCATTGAAAATGCACAATGGCGGGTCGCTTATTACTATGAGTCTGATCCTACTGAAATGTTCGGCTGGTTGCTACGAGGAGATACTTTAATAAATGGTTATCAATATAAAAAAGTCTTTAAGCGTCATTTTCAAGACTATAATTCCAATGTAATAGATACTCAATATTTGTTCGGTGTTATGAGGGAGAACGTTGAAAATAAACTAGTTTACGCCATTCAATTTTACGAATCTTCCGGAGGATGTGATACAATAAATTCTGAATTCCGATTATATGATTTTTCTTGTCAACTTGGAGACACCTTATTGATATGTTTTACTAATCCGATACAATATTCAATTGTATATAGTGTGGATACAACATTTTATTTTGGCAAGCTCAGAAGAAATTTTACAGCATCACATACTATTGATTTTATAGAGGGTGTCGGTCACCTTGCAGGATTATTTGAGAATCCAATTATGCCTGTTACAAAGGAAATAAATTATTACTACTCAGAATTGATCGATTACTGTGTAGGTTCTGATGAAGAGTGTTCTGTTTATTATGTGCAAGTTGATGATAACTCTATAAATTCAAATTTCGTGATTTATCCAAATCCTTGCAGAGGAAGCTTTACAATCCAGCCACATAACTCCAGCAGGTATGTTTGGCACTACAGTCTTTATAATTACATAGGAGAATGTATACAATCGGGTGACATTTTTAAAGAAAATGAGGTCATTAAATTAAGAAATCAAGGATATTACTATCTGAAATTGATTTCCGACCGAAATATATTATTCACAAAGAAAATAATTTGTACTTATTGATTAAAGTGCTTCGTTATGAAAAAAATTGCCGTAATCCTGTTATTAGGAATGATATTTTTTAGCAATGCATCATATTCGCAGGAATATGATCCAATATCCAATGACGATAATTTTTACGATTTTGTCGAATATTGGTTTGATTCATTAAATTATAACTTTTCAGACACGTCTGAAGGAGGCTCTAATTCCAATGCTGAAAGATTAAAAGATGTTTGGGTTCCAAGACTTTCACCTTCCGGTGATGCTTCACTCGCTGCAGAAGTTTTCATGAATTATTGTTCTAATTTTCAACCTTCAGGATCGAATTATTCTCCTAATTGGATTTGTCTAGGGCCAACAGGTTTACCGGAAAACGGTAATGGGATAGGAAGGATGCATCGCATTGAATTTGATCCTTTTTATAATGGGAATACCAATCAAACTATATATGCTTCCTCAGGTTTTGGTGGATTATGGCGATCCCTTAATGATGGAGACTTTTGGGAAAATGTAAATACAGATTTACTTTTACCAACCACTTCAGTCGGCGATATTGCAATTGATCCTAATTCTTCCGATACTATTTTCGTAACAACTGGCTTATGTGATGAGGGTATAATTATTTATGAAGTTAACACTGCAAAAATAAATCCAATTTTCACTTCGGGTGTTTATAGATCAGATGACTTTGGTACGACTTGGAATAATATTACACAAAACATAAATGAAGATTTTGAAATAGGGGTTGCTTTAAGAAGGATTATAATCAATCCTAGCAATTCTAGCCAAGCATTTATTTGCGGATCAAATGGTATATACAGGACAAATGATGCGCTAAATCCTCAACCTGAATGGAATCATGTTTTAAATAATTTAGACATCAATGATAATGAGTTATATGGTCTGGAATTCAGACCTTTGTATCCGTATGGAAACATTATTGCAAGTGGAAGAGATATTTATTTATCTGACGATCAAGGAGATACATGGCATTCGATCACGGGTCCGGGCACAGGATTAGATTTAAATGATTTAGGAAATAATTTTATCGTACGCCGAATTAACATCGCAGTCACTGTTGCAAATCCAAATAAACTATTGGCTTATATAGTTGGCAAAGAAACTGGTGGCACATCCTTATACATTTGGGAATACAATTTTGCAACACAACTTTGGAATGAAGTTGAGATTTATCATTATATAGCCCCCGGTG
This sequence comes from Bacteroidales bacterium, assembly GCA_023229505.1. Lineage (NCBI taxonomy): Bacteria > Pseudomonadati > Bacteroidota > Bacteroidia > Bacteroidales > Bacteroidales bacterium. The sequence continues at coordinate 26,157 of JALNZD010000012.1, forward strand.
TTTCTAGAGTGGTAGCATGGGATAGAATGGCATTTGAAATTTCACCTGTAGATGAATATGAGTTCTGTTATGGTACCACAATTTTGTACGGTACACGAGACTATAGAATCCATGATCCGGTGGAATGGTCAGTTTATTTAGGAAATGGTTTTCATGCAGATGTCCATGGATTGGAGTATAATCCAATTAATACAAATAAAATTCTTTGCGCCCACGATGGTGGTATAAGCGAAAAAGTCTTATCAATAACACCAGGTACGGATGGATGGTCTTATAAATATGATGGCTTGCAGGTTAGTACAATGTTCGTCCATGATTTTTCAAATTATAATGAAAAATGGATTGGGACTGGTCATCAAGATAATGGTTACATGTTTCTTTATAATAATAATGGAACAGATAAATGGTTTTATAAAAATTGGGATGGTGATGGATATGGAATACAAAATTCAATAATATATCCTGAACAATTTTTTCTATTTAAGCAAAATACATTTAATTCTGAAAATATCAAGCATCAAGTTTACAGATACGATTATTTAACCCAAATTAGCGCAACTGAACAAGTAAACAGTGTTCCTTATGATGGCAAGAGGCCTTCGGAGAGAGCTGAATTTGTGAAATCATTTCAACTCAGACAGCACCCACAAAAGGACTCAATTTATATGGGCTTAACGGAGGTATATAAAAGGAAAAGTAAATTACCTCCTGCTCTTCCAGAAGTTGCATGGGAAAATAGATCTGATATTGCTAAAAATGATAATGTATCTTGTCTTGATGGAGATGGCCAATGGCGTAGGCAAATCATCGATTTTGAAATCTCTGCGGCTGACACAAATTATGTTTATATCGTCACTCTTGGAATTTATAATGGTGAAGCTGAAATCTGGGATCTTGAATCTCACTTATTTTATAGCAACACTGGAATGAATTTTGGAGACTATGAGGATGAGTCTCATTTTACCTGTTTAGATTTTCCCGGAAATGGAACTGACCCATTTCCCGTAATCACATCGATTGTAATTCATCCGACTAATCCAGAAAAGATATGGATAACATTCTCTGGTTTTATTGATGAATATAAAGTCTGGTCATTTGATGGAACTTCTTGGACGAATGAAGATCCTAATAATTCCTTAAATAATCTTCCGGTCAATGATATAGTATATCAACCTGGTACTGATGATAGACTTTATATTGCAACGGATGCTGGGATTTATGTAAAAGATAGCACTATGATAGATTGGGAAAAATATGGCGATTTTCCGAATGTTCGTGTGACAGAACTTAAAATAAATTACTGTTCCAATAAGTTAAGAGCTGCAACATTTGGAAGAGGACTTTGGGAAGGTGACCTATTGCCATCTAATGGATATGATAATGAGAGAATTATTTCGGAAGATATTACGTGGGATGGGATTCAAGCAATGACAAAGGATTTGCGAATTACAAGTACAGGAAAACTAACAATTACTAACACATTGAGTATGCCTTATATGAGCAAAATTATTGTTGAGAGGGGAGGTGAACTTATTATAGATGGTGGTAAAATCACTAACAATTGTGAAAAAATGTGGAAAGGCATCCAAGTTTGGGGAACAACAACTGCCTCCCAGTCCACATCCGGAGCACAAGGTAAAATTACAATTGAAAATGGAGGAACTATTGAAAATGCTATAATGGCAGTGGTTCTTGCAAGAACCGATGGCCTAAAATATGCACCTGGTTACGAAGGTGGTATTATTCAGACAAATGACGCACATTTCATAAATAACAGAGCTGGTGTCAGGTTTTTCCCATACCGAAATATGGTCTCCGGTGTTGAAATGGATAATCTCAGTTATTTTCATTTTACAGAATTCCTCACCAATGCTGAACTGGCTGATGAAAGTGTACCTGAAAATTTCCTTTATTTATATGGCGTAAAAGGTATAAACGTTTATGGATGTAGCTTTACTAACTCCAGACCGGAAGAAGAAGCTTCAATGAGTCACAGAGGGATTGGCATATATAGCGAAGATGCAGATTTTACTGTAACTGATTCCAGCTCATTTAGTAATTTGAATTATGGTATTAAGACTTTCGATCTCACAACAACAAGAACTTTTGAAATTACTCATTCGGCTTTCATCAACAATATGACAGGTATTTATAGTAAAAATATTCATAATTCAGTCATTTTATTTAATGATTTTGATGTTTATTATATAAGTATATTCCATGGTCCGGACGATATTTTTGGTGGATTATATTTAGATAACTGCACAGGATACACTGTTGAGGAAAATAATTTTTATAATGAGGACGAATATCCTTACCCAGATGAAATTCTTAGTATTGGAATTACGGTTAACAATTCGAAAGACAATTTGAATATGATCTACCGTAACACTTTTAACCTCTTACATATGGGCATACTGGCACAAAATAGAAACAGGGGAACCTCTAATTTTACAGGATTAAAGTTGAAATGTAATATTTGTACCGATAACCGGGGCGATTTTGCTGTGACAGCGGATACGGCATCGGCAAACAAGGGAATTTCAATTTATCAAGGGGCGTATATTTATGGCGATGAAACTGCACCTGCTGGGAATTTATTTTCTCATGCTAACAATAATAACCCATACAGTGATTTTAATAATACCTTATCCCGGCAATGGATTTATTATTTCCATCATGATAGTCTATCTCCTCAAGATGCATGGATTCCTTTTTATCATCAAAATATCACGCATTATGGATACATTCGTTATACTACTTATGATGATGTTTGTCCTCCTAATTTTAGTTTCGGAGGTGGGCAGTTAAAATCTGAACCTATTGTGATGGATGAAGAAGAACTTATAGCAAGAATGTCTTTGATGGAGAATTTGAGAGATTCAACTGCAAATGTACTCAGTCTATGGATTGATGCCGGGAATACTCCGGAATTGAATTATGAAGTTGAGTTTTCTACTCCTGAAGAATCACTTGAAATTTATGATGAGCTTATGGCAGATTCCCCTTATCTTTCTGACACTGTTCTATCCACAAGTATTGCAAAGGAAGAAGTTTTGGTCAATGCTATGATCAGGGATATTATGGTGGCTAATCCTCATGGCGTAAAGAAAGAAGAGTTGATTGAAGCTCTTGAACAAAGAGTGCCTCCATTACCAGAATACATGATGGCAGAGATCATGGCAGGATTGGATTCTATAGCGTTAAAGGAACAACGTGAAAGTGAGATTGCCTGGTATGAACAAGAACGAGCCTTAGCATTCAATAAGCTCATGAAAATTTATTTGGCAGAAGATATTTCAACTTCAGCAGAAGACAGTATCATTTCATTGATTACAAATCATGGGAACTTAAATAACAATTATTACCTGGCAACCAGATACCTGGAGCAAGGAAATATTTCAAATGCGTTTACAGTCCTCACTAGCTTACCAAATCAATTTGTGATGGATTCGGAACAGGAAATTGAACACCAGGATTACCTGACATTATTTACAATGGTTAGCAATATTACACAGCAGGGCAAGCCATTGGATTCTCTTGATAATACATCACGCCAGGTTCTGTATCAAATGGCTGAGAATGATTCACGACCGGCAATCATGGCTCAAAATATTCTGCAACACATTGATTCTGCCAGCTATCCTGAAGTTTATATTTTACCGGCATCTGGTCCTGTTTTAAGAAGATATGATGCTGAGAATCCAAATTTTAATACTGGTTTGGATCATGAAAATGTTTTCAAAGTCTATCCAAATCCATGTAATGATTATTTCATTATGGAATATTATTTTGAAATAATTCCAGGACAAGCATCTTATTCAATCAGTGATCCATCAGGAAGGATTATCGAAGAAGGACTTATTGAAGGTCAGCAAAATCAACTTATTAGAAGGACTTCTTCCTATAGTTCAGGCCTATATACCATCAAATTAAATATCAATGGCAAATTAGAGAAAGCATTGAAATTAAATGTAATAAGGTAAGTGTTTAAATTCCAATCAATTAAAATTTAATATTTTCTAAATTTTTAAACCCTGCTGTAATAGGCAGGGTTTTATTGTTATCAGTTCACAAAATATTATTATTGGGTTGATCAGCAAGTTATTGAAGGATTTACATTATTTTTATTGAAAAATTGTTCAAAAAAGGAAATATGAAAAAGTTCATATTTTTATTTATATTGTTCTTTGGATTATTTGACTTAAAAGGCCAATACACTTACTTTAACAACCGCTTTAACAATGATAACTGGAGCGCAGCATTGAGTATTCTTGAAACGGAATCAGGGTATGTTATTAGTGGAGTTAGTGGTGTGGTTTCCAATGATTATATTTTTAAAAGAATTGTCCTTACTTCCATTGATGACCAGGGAAACCAGTTATGGTGGAAAACTTACGGAGAAGATTTCCACAATTATTATGCCGGTGGAATACGGGGATGTATTAGTACATCCGATGGTGGATTTGTTATAAGTGGGAGTATAGAAGATTCTATTAGAGATGTCGGATTATTGATAAAATTTGATGAAAATGGCGATTCACTCTGGTCCAGAATTTATGGTGATTCTGCCTCGATTGATTATACAGCTACCATTTTTACGGTTTGTGAACAATTACCTGATAATGGATTTCTCATTACTGGTTATGTACATGTATCAGGAGATGATGATGATATATTACTCATAAGGACTGATAATCTTGGAAATATAAAATGGTTTCATACATATGGTCAACTACATTGGTTAGATGCTGGTTATTCCTTAATCCCATTGCCCGAAGGTAATTTTTTAATCGGATTAGATAGGCAACAAGTTGGAAATAACACTTCAAGGGATCCAGGTCTTCTCAAAGTTGATAGTCTTGGAAACCAAATTTGGATTAAATATTATGGAGGTATCTATGATGATGGACACTCCGTCGTTATACTATCACAAGATGGTAATTACCTTGTTGGAAGTACATATGCCGTGTCACAACCCCATCCGGATTACCCGGATCTTAAGGTTTGGATATTTAAAACAGATACCGCAGGAAATGTTATATGGGAAAGGAAATATAGTGATACGACATTTCTGGGGTGGTGTTCTACAATAGAGGAACTGGGCGATGGAAGTATTATCGTTTCTGGAACAGGTGCTTTTGCTGACGGATTTGGTAATTATGGTTGGATATTAAAAACAAAGGAAAATGGTGATAGTATCTGGATGAGGCGATACAGTTATTATCCTACATTTGAAAACCACCTTAATGATCTCAGGATCACATCCGATAATGGAATAATCATTACAGGTATGGCTTTAGGTGATCCCGAATGGGAGCAATCCATCTGGGTGCAGAAATTGGACAGCATTGGCTGTGATTCATCAGGTTGTGATACAACTGTCGGAATTCATGAAGAGCATGGGGGCATGGAGGCATGGGAGCATGGGATCTTGGAGTTGTGGCCAAATCCTGCATCAGACTGGATTCACATTATATTCCGGGAAAACAGGCCGAATTGGTTATCTAATAGAGATTTGGAAATATTCAATGTGTTTGGAAAACTTGTGGATAGAGTTAAAGTGCCGATGATTACGGAATCGTATGATTTTAATGTTTCAAACCTTCCCCAGGGTCTCTATCTCCTGGTTATACGTGAAAGACAAAAAGTCGTTTATACCGGAAAGTTTTTGATTGCAAGGTAAATTGAAATTATTAGTTGTCAATTTCATTTAGCAATTAATAGTTGGTGGTAGTTGTTTACCTGAACTTAATATAAAAATAAGATTTTGAAATTGTCCTGTTTTTTAAGGTAAAGTCATAGCTTTCCGCAGCAATTGAGACCCAACGCCAAAATAAATCAGAATTACTGCTCTCCCGTCAGGTAATTCATGTAATTTTGCCTGCTAAATATTTTTTTGTGATGGATAATAAAAATCACCAGATCATTGAACTGGAGCATGTTGTGGTTAAACTTGCGGGTGATTCCGGCGACGGGATGCAACTGAGCGGATCACAGTTTTCTGATACAACTGCAATTGATGGGCACGACCTGGCAACTTTTCCTGATTACCCTGCAGAAATTCGCGCACCACAGGGAACTGTGGCCGGTGTATCCGGTTTCCAGCTTCATTTTGGGCAAATCAAGGTTGAAACACCGGGTGACCTGGCGGATGTGCTGATCGCATTGAATCCTGCCGCTCTCAAAGTTAATATGAAATGGGTCAAAACCGCAGCAACCATTATCGTTGATGTGGATAGTTTCGAACAGAAAGATATTGTTAAGGCAGGCTTTACGCAAAATCCACTGGATGATGGAACCCTCGACGGGTATAAAGTGGTCAAAGCTCCCATTACCAGCCTGAGCCAGGCAACCTGCCTCGAACTGGGCCTTGATGCGAAATCGGCTGACAGGACCAAAAACCAGTTTGCTTTAGGCATGTTGTATTACCTGTTCAATAAAGATATTGACCTGGGGGAAAATTTCCTTGAAGAAAAATTCGGAAAGAAGCCACTGGTGTCGGAAGCAAATAAAGCAGTTCTCCGCGCGGGGTATCATTTTGCGGAGACCGTTGAAGAGTTTGATATCACTTACCGGCTCAAGCCCAGTGAAGATATGAAAGGCCGTTACCGTAACATGACCGGCAACATGGCAGTTGCCTGGGGCCTCATGGCGGCAGCGGAAAAAGCCGGACTTGAATTATTTCTGGGTTCATATCCTATAACCCCTGCTACTGAAATTTTGCATGAACTTGCCCATCGGAAACACCTTGGGGTTATAACACTTCAGGCAGAAGATGAGATTGCTGGGATAAACAGTGCCATCGGGGCTGCTTTTACGGGAAAACTGGCTGCCACATCTACTTCAGGCCCTGGTCTGGCATTGAAAAGTGAAGCTATAGGCTTAGCTATGATTACCGAATTGCCTTTAGTCATCATAGATGTTCAAAGAGGTGGCCCTTCTACTGGTTTGCCTACAAAACCCGAACAATCAGACCTTTTGCAGGCCCTGTTTGGCCGGAATGGCGAAAGCCCTGTAGTTGTAATGGCTGCCAGCACCCCTGCCAATTGCTTCGATTATGCCTTTATGGCAGCGAAAATCGCAGTGGAACATATGGTCCCTGTCATCCTGATGACTGATGGTTACCTTGCCAACGGCTCAGAACTCTGGAAAGTTACTAAAATGGCGGAGCTCCCAACGATCACCCCTCGATTTGTCAAAGATAATGATCCAAATTATAAACCTTACCTCAGGGATCCCGAAACCTTGGCCCGCTCATGGGCTATTCCCGGGCAGGAAGGACTAAGACACAGAATTGGCGGCCTGGAAAAGGAAGATGTGATCGGAACCGTTTCCCACGACCCGCTGAATCATCAGAAAATGGTGGGGCTCAGGCAGGAAAAGGTTTACAGGGTAGCCAATGTGATCCCGGAACTGGAAGTTTATGGCGAAAATACGGGCGATTTGCTGGTGGTCGGTTGGGGAGGTACTTATGGGCACCTTGTTTCGGCTGTGAAAGATTTGCAGACAGAAGGTAAAAGCATCAGCCTGGCACATTTTAATTACATTTACCCTCTTCCGAAAAACGCGGAACAAGTCCTGAAAGGGTTTAAAAAAATCGTTGTTTGCGAACTCAACAACGGGCAGTTCATATACTGGCTGAGGGCAATGTTTCCTCAATATCAATATCTTACCTATCACAAAATCCAGGGATTGCCATTCATGATCAATGAGCTTAAATCGAAATTCAACGAAATTCTGAAGGAACACTGATATGACACCAGAAGAATCAAAGCAGGCTGTATATACCCTCACAAGGGATGACTTTAAACCGGAAGGTACGGTTAAATGGTGTGCGGGATGCGGTGATTACGCTATTCTTGCTGCCATCCAGACAGTGCTCGTCGAACTGGGCGGCAGAAAAGAAGACATAGTCTTCGTTTCAGGGATAGGATGTTCTTCCCGTTTTCCATACTATATGAATACCTATGGCTTCCATGGCTTGCATGGAAGAGGAGCGGCAATCGCCTCCGGAATCAAAATTGCCAATCCGAAATTACAGGTCTGGCATATAACCGGCGACGGCGATAGCATGGCTATTGGCGGTAATCACTTTATTCATACGATCAGGCGCAATATAGACATGAATATTGTGATCTTCAACAATAAGATTTATGGTCTCACTAAAGGCCAGTATTCACCTACTTCTCCCAGAGGCCTGGTGACGAAAAGCTCGCCCGAAGGCGTGATCGAGAATCCGTTTACCCCGGGAGAACTCGTGATGGGTTCACAGGGCACTTTCTTCGCCCGTGCTGTCGATACAGAGCCGAAGATGATGCGCGAGGTCCTGAAAGCAGCCGCATTGCATAAAGGAACATCAGTGGTGGAAATCCTTCAGAACTGCGTGATTTTCAATAATCAGATCCATGCCGCCATTACAAATAAAGAGACCAAAGATGATCACCAGATTTATCTTGAAGCAGGAAAGCCCATGATCTTTGGGAAAAACCAGGATAAAGGCCTGATCTTTAAGAATAATCAACTCCGGGTAGCCACCATTGGTGAAAAGGGAGTGAGAAGGGAGGATATTCTGGTCCATGACCCGACTAACCCGGAAGATATGACCCATTATACCCTTGTCAGGATGGGATTGCCTGATTTCCCCGTTGCAATGGGCGTAATCCGGTCATGTGACTGCAACGAAGCTTATGACCAGTTGCTCGAGAAGCAAATGGAAGAAGCCAAAAGAAAAAGCAAAATCAAAAATATGGATGATTTGATTAATTCAGGTAATGTGCTGGACCTTTGATTATCTATTTTTTAAGAAATATTTTCAATAAGTTTTAATCATCCATTAGGAAAATATATTATTTTTACTGTCTATTTTGTCATTTAAATTGAAAAACTTTTTAGTACTTTCGGTCGTAACAGTTTTAATTTTTCATAATGTTTTTGCATTATATGCTGAAGTATTTTTCTCCAGTGACACTCAATGGGAATCTACTTTTAAGGAAAATGAGCAACCTGATGTGCTGTCTTTTACAGAAGCACAATCTGATTTGATTGATCAATTTATTTTCGATTCAGAATTCAAAAACATCAACGCTAACATTACTGTTTTTGAGGAACACAGGAATCTGAATTCTGAAATTAAATTCAACTCGGGCCATGTGATGTCTCTCACCCTTCCGGAGTGTATTGCCGGAGTTAGCTTTAGTTCAATTCTTTCTACTTATTGTTTTTCTATACCAAATAGCTGTAAGCAGGCACTGCTTTGCAATTTATACAGCTTCAGGATTTAATCTTCCCAATTTTTTTTAATCTTCTTTAAAAGAAGAGATTAGGCTTTTATTCTGAGAGTCTGACATTTATTAGTGTTATGCTCAGGAATCGAAATTCAATTTTTATCGGTATTTCCAAAGTCACCTTTTAGTTAAAGCAAATTAGTTTTTATTCTAACCATTTAAAAAATCTAAAATTATTACAATGAAAAGAATGAATGAATTTTTTAGAAGTTTTCAGGGCGCATTTTCCGCATCAGTCATTCCAATTGCATTGGTAGTTGCGATTATTGTTTATATGACAGTGATGGGAGCACCATCTAATTTTCAGGGCAATAACCCTGAAAATGCGCCAATACCTGGAAATTATCTTGGAGTAATTTATAAGGGAGGATTTATTGTTCCAATCTTAATGTGCCTGTTACTCACCGTCATCACCTTCAGCATTGAACGATTTATAACCCTCAAAAAAGCTACCGGGAAGCTCAATGTACTGAAGTTTGTCAAGTACATCAAGAATATGCTTAACAGAAATCAGATCGATGATGCGATTGCAGCATGCGAAGATCAGAAGGGATCCGTAGCCAATGTCGTAAGATCAGCATTGATTAAATACCAGAATGTTGAACCCGAAGCAGCGATGAGCAAAGAACAAAAACTAATTGCCATACAAAAGGATGTCGAAGAGGCTACTTCTCTGGAATTGCCAAGCCTTGAGCAAAACCTTGTCATATTGGCTACGATTTCATCTATCGCAACATTGATGGGGCTGCTTGGGACAGTTCTTGGCATGATCAGAGCTTTTGCCGCTTTGGCCAATGCCGGTGCACCTGACTCGGTCGCATTGGCTACAGGTATTTCAGAAGCTTTGATTAACACGGCCTTTGGTATTGCTACAGCAGCTCTCGCTGTTATCATGTATAACTATTATACCAATAAAATCGATAAATTAATCTACAGTATTGATGAAGCTGGTTTCACGATCGTTCAGACTTACGCTGCACGCCATTGATCATGATAAATACGCTACCAAATGACAAAGGTTAAACTTCCCAGGAAAAGCACTGCTATCGATATGACGGCAATGTGTGACGTGGCATTCCTTCTGCTTACGTTTTTCATGCTTACTTCGAATTTCACACAAAAGGAACCCGTTATGGTTAATACGCCATCTTCGATTTCAGAAATAAAAATTCCTGAACGAAATATCATGACTATTCTTATAGATAAGTCAGGCAAGCTATTTTTCGGTATCGACGGCCAGGAAAAAAGGATTGATCTGCTCAAAAAAATGGGCGAAGCCTATTCCTTCTCATTTACCGATGCGGAATTAAAAGAATTCAGTCTGATAAACCGCTTTGGTGTGCCCATTCAACAAATGAAAGCATTCCTTGCATTAAAGCCTGCCGACCAGGATCTTCAGGAAAATGCCTTGGGCATTCCTTATGATTCGCTGGATAACCAGTTTAAGAATTGGGTAAGGTTTTCTCGTATTGTTAACCCTCAGTTAAGGATTGCAATAAAGGCGGATCAAGCCCTGGCTTATCCTGTCATCAAAAATGTTATGAATACTCTCCAGGACCTTGATGAGAATAGGTACAACCTGATCACAAGCCTGGAACAAACTCCGGAATAATTATCAGTAATTGAATAGCTATGTCAGAAGTAAACACCGAAAGTTCGGGATCAAAAAAAGGTAAAAAGAAAGGCGCCAAAAAGGTTTCCACGCGTATTGACTTTACGCCGATGGTTGACCTTGGGTTTCTTCTCATCACGTTCTTTATGCTGACAACAACGATGATCAAGCCTCAGACCATGGAAATAGCCATGCCTTCGAAAGAAAAGGTCCCTGAAGAGGAACAGACTAAAGTCAAGGCTTCCAGGGCAATCACCATCATCCTTGGAAAAGATAATAAGGTATATTATTATGAAGGAACACGGGAAAATGAGATTGATCCGACAGTTGTGTTAACAGATTTCTCTTCTACGGGTATTCGAAAATTCCTCATTGAGAGAAATTATGATGTCATGCTAAAAGTGGAAAATCTTCAGAAGGAAGAACTTGACAAGCAAATACCTCAGGAAGAATTCGAAAAGAAAAAGCTTGAGATCATGTCGGATAAGAAAGCTCCTATTGTGATTATTAAGGCAACCGATGAGGCAACATATAAGAACCTGATCGATATTCTCGACGAGATGGCGATATGTAATATTGGCAGATACGCCATCGTTGATTTAACAGAATATGATTTAGAATTGATCAAGGCCAGTAATATCTGAAATTATAAATAATCAGCAAAATTGTCCCAGTTATGGCCTCACACTTAAATATATTTTCGGATGAATGGACAGAAATGGTCTTCCAGGACAGGAATAAGGGATATGGAGGATACCTGCTTCGAAAACTATCATCCAGGCGACATGCGATCTCCCTGGCCATCGGCATTGTGATATTCGTCCTTGCTGTCAGTACACCATCAATAATCAGGGTTATGACACATGAGAAAAAAGAGAAAGATGTTTCAGTCAGGACGCTGACTGATATCAAGTTAGATAAACCAAAAGAGAAGGTCGATGAAATCGTCAAAGCATTGCCACCACCGCCTCCGCTGAAGAACGTTATTAAATTTACTGCCCCTGTCATCAAAGCTGATGAGGAAGTCGCAGACGAAGAGCAGCCAAAGATGCAGGATGAAGTGGTTGAAAGTAAAGCAGCTATCGGGAGTATAGATTATGATAAGGGTACCGATGATCCAACAGCTGAAATGCCTGAAGTGATGCCTGCTGAAGACAAGCAGATCGTGGAAGAAAAGATGGAGCCTTTCCTTGTTGTTGAGCAAATGCCTGATTTTCCAGGAGGTGAATCGGAGTTGTATAAATTCCTGGAACAAAATATAAAATATCCACCAATGGCCAGAGAATCAGGTGTTACAGGTAGGGTGTTCATTAAGTTTGTAGTTAATAAAGATGGTAAAATTTCCGATATAGCTTTGCTTAGAGGAATAGGTGCCGGGTGCGATGAAGAAGCAATCCGTGTAGTAAAGAAAATGCCTGCATGGAAACCTGGAAAACAGAATGGTATGCCTGTACCAGTTTGGTTTACCCTCCCCATTAATTTTATTCTGAAATGACAGAAAAATTTAACAGGGTGCCACTTTTTACTCACCAAATCGTCAAATATTTTGGCTTTTTCATGGTGGTATTTTATTTGGTTATCGGCTTATTATTTATTTTTTCAACTCAGTTTTTTCCTGCATTAAATCAGAATGCAAAATTATTTTTTGGGATCATTTTACTAATTTATGGAATTTTCAGGGCTTACAGAGCCATTAAAAGCTTAAAACATGACAATCCGGCATAGTGTTCTCATGTTCATTGCAGTGAGTCTTTTGTTTGGTTGCGGAGGCATCAACAGAAATCCATATGCCGACACCCCAACAACAGGAATCATCAGCATAGGGGTGGATGAAACCTTTAAACCTATAACTGAAGCTGAGTTGATGGTATTCGGCGGCATTTATCAATATGCCAAAATAACTCCGGTTTATACAACAGAAGAAAATTGTGTTCAGATGCTCCTTGATGATAGCGTCAGGTTGATCATCACTTACAGGCCCTTGTATGAAAATGAAAAAGTATCCTTCCGGAACCGGCAGATCATTCCTCGCGAATTGAAAATAGCTACAGATGCAATCGCGGTGATAATTCATCCGGAAAATGCTGATACTTTGCTGAGTATGAATGAATTAAAAGGAATTCTTACAGGTGAAATAAAACAGTGGGCTCAAATCAATCAAAAATCATCACTTGGGAATATTGATGTGATTTTTGACAATAAGAAGTCCAGCATCCTTCAGTTCGTCCTTGATTCGATCTGCCGGACTTCTAATTTATCCAAGCATTCCTATGCCCTGGATTCAACCATTGATGTTGTGAATTATGTAGCTGATCACAGGAATGCTATTGGATTTATAGGCGTTAGCTTAGTTAGCGATTCGGATGATTCTACCCAGATGTCTTTTTTAAATCGTATCCGTGTTGTTGCATTGTCGAAAAGCGATCAACCGGCTGTGGAAAACAGTTATAAGCCATACCAGGCTTATATCTTCCAGGGATTATATCCATTGACAAGAGATGTTTATGCGATAAATGCGGAGCCGCGGAATGGCCTTGCCACCGGTTTCATGTCATTTCTTGCAAGCGACCGGGGTCAGAGGATTATTCTGAAGTCGGGAATAGTTCCGTCTGTTGCGCCAATCAGGATTGTAAATGTCAGAGAAAACCTATGATTCGAAATTAATAGATCACGGAACCTGTCAATTTCCACAGTATATGTCAAACCAGAAGATAAACAAGTGATGATGAAAAAGAAGTTATTGATAATACTTTGCTTTCTGTTGCCGTCATTCAATCCTTTACTGTCTCAGGATATTGAAAAAGGTAAATGGTATATCGTGCAGAAACAATACGAATCGGCCGGGAAGATCTTCCGGTCAATTCTGAAAAATGATCCATCAGATTCAAAAACACTCTATTATTTGGGTAAGGTTTATGATTTTAAAGGCAAATCCGATTCGGCAGAAATTTTTTACCAGCAAGGCATAATGGCTGATGAGAAGTACCCATTCAATTTTCTGGGTTTAGGGAAAATGCAGCTCAATAAATCGAACAGAACGGAATGGTTCAAATTTTATGACAAAGGCCGGAAACTTAGCAATAATTTATTCGAATATAACCTGGAAGCTGGAGAAGTCTGCCTTTTAACGACAACACAAAACTTCGATTTAAGCGGAAAATATCTTGAAGCAGCAAAAGAAGAAAATGCAAAGGATTGCCGGCTCCTGGTCAGTTTGGGAGACCTTTACCTCACTTCAAAATCACCGGGAGATGCAGTCAATGAATATGAAAGAGCCATTTATCATAATGATTTATGTGTGCAGGCTTTTGTTAAAATGGGAGAGATATACGCAAAAGCCAATAATTACCGTGATGGCATAAATGCCTTCAATCAGGCTGTTGCAATCGATTCCACGCAAATCCTTGCTTATAAAGAACGCGGAGATCTTTACTATTCCTTTGGCAAATATGATGAAGCTAAAGCTGATTATGAAATCTATATTAGAAGATCGGATAATACAATAGATGACAAGGAAAGGTTTGCATTCATCCTCTTCTTTACTAAAAACTACGATCAGTCAAGAGGATTGATTGATCAGGTTATTCAAAATGACACGAATAATACGGTGATGTACAGGATTGCGGCTTACATTGATTTCGAAAAAGGTGACTTCCCAAATTCACTGAAGAATCTTGAATATTTTTTCACTCATCACGATACGACAAAGTTTATAGCGATTGATTATATCTATTATGGACACCTCCTTATGAAAAACGGACAGGATTCCCTTGGAACGCTCCAATTGGAAACAGCATTGCAAATGGACACCACCAAGACGGAACTTTATGATGAAATAGGGAAAAGCTATTCTAAACAAAAAGAATACCAGAAAGCTATAGATGCATATGTGAAATTACTTTCATTGAATGCGAATAATAAAAGTAATTCATATTACCAGATCGGCAGGAATTTTTATTTTATGGCTGAAGATAGTTTATTAGCATACGATTCACTTTTTAAAGCAGAACTTTACCAGGAAGCTGATTGTTGCTTTGAAAACATGACCCTTATCAGCCCGGATTCATACATAGGCTACATTTGGAGCGGAAGAGCTTTATCAAGGCTGGATCCGGAAACTACTTCAGGACTGGCAAAGCCGGCTTATGAAAAATCTATGATGTTACTGGAAGCCGGTGACATCACCAAAACCCCGAAATTGTTGATTGAATGCTATCGCTATCTTGGATTTTATCATTACATGCTTGGAGAAAAATTACTTTCATCAAAGCCCGCCGAATCCGAAGCAGAAATGACCAACTCACTTAATTACTGGACAAAAATACTGAATTTGGACCCTTCAGATCAACAGGCCCAAACAGCTCTCCAAAATCTGCTGAAAAAGTGATTTTTGACAGTAGTTATTTTCGTTTCATAATGCCTGCCCGGTTTGCGACGACCGGGCAGTTTTTTTTCCTGCCAATTTGTATCTTTGATGTGATGATTGATAATTTTAAACAGTTTATCCTTAAGGAAGAATTATTTCATCCTTCTGACTATACCCTGCTTGCAGTGAGCGGCGGGATGGACTCTGTTGTGATGGCCTCTTTGTTCCACCAGGCTGGATATCATTTTGGTATTGCTCATGCCAACTTCGGGCTCAGGGGAGCTGAATCCGGGAGGGATGAACTCTTTGTCAGAAGCCTGGCAGAAAAATACAAGGTAAAGGTTTTTGTTAAGCATTTTGAAACCGCTAAGTTTGCCCGTTCTCACAAACTTTCAGTCCAGGTTGCAGCCAGACAGCTTCGTTACGAATGGTTTGATGAATTGCAGATAAAATATGGCTATGATCAGGTTGCCACCGCACATCACCTGGACGACCAGGTTGAGACATTCCTGATAAACCTCACGAGGGGGACAGGTATTGCCGGTTTGCACGGTATCCTGCCCAGGCAGGGAAAAATAATCAGGCCCATGATGTTTACTGACAGGCAGCAAATAGAAGCTTATGCCAGGGAAAATAGACTTGAATATGTCGAAGATTCTTCCAACCGCTCAGTGAAGTACACCCGCAACCGCATCCGTCACAAGGTAATCCCGCAACTGGAAAGAATTAATCCTGCCTTAAGGCAGGAACTGACACAGACCATCAGCTTTATCCGTGATGCTGAAAAAATTTATAACCAAACCATCGAACGGAAAAGAAGAGAGATTTTTCATGAAAGAGGAGATCAAATTTACATCCAATCAGACCAGTTTTTCTGTCTTGAGCCACTGACAAGCTGGGCTTACGAGCTTTTATCCCCTTATGGTTTCAACCTTTCCAATATCAGGGATATTGCCTGTCTGGCTGATGCCATCCCGGGCAAGGAAGTTCGATCTACCACCTTCAGGTTGTTAAAAGACCGTGAGTATCTCATCATTGCTCCATTGGAAGAAACAGGCAAGGAAGCGACATTCATGGTATCAATGTATGATCTGAAGCAGAAAAGTATCAGGTCCCCGTTGAATCTTGAGTTTGAAATCCTCCATGAGATTCCTGCAGAATATTCTGATCCGGGCAGTACCGCTTACATTGACCTTGACAAGCTGGATTTTCCTGTAACCATCCGGAAATGGCAAAAGGGCGATTTTTTTTATCCCCTTGGGATGTCGCAGCGAAAGAAGCTCAGTGATTTTTTTACAGACCAGAAGTTTTCCAGGATCGAAAAGGAAAAGAAATGGCTCTTATGCAGTGGCAAAAAGATTGTTTGGATCATAGGCCACCGGATCGATGACCGTTTTAAAATCACCTCATCTTCCAAAAAAATATTAAAAATCACGCTTAATCCTGATTCATTATTACCTGATTAACTTTTGTTCATCCCCTCCGGGGAATTATTTGCAAATCGCATATCACATTACTACAATACTTTATCTGCTACGCAGAATTCGCCATAGGCGATTTGTTATTGTAAAATATCAGTTACCCCTTAAACTTTTAATACCTCGTAGAGGTTTTACTAAGCAAGGGTTTGCGATTATTTTATATTTTTGTCAACTTGTGAAAACCGAATATTTTTAAAATGAAAAAAGTCCTCTTTTCAACGCTATTCCTGCTCCTGGCATTTTTATTTACCACGAATTCCCAAATCCTGCAGCCGGTAAAATGGTCTTTTGACACGAAGAAGATCAATAATGAAGAATTTGAACTGATCCTGAAATCCGAAATGGACAAAGGATGGCATATTTATGGAACCGATATCCCTAAGGGGGGGCCGATTCCAACATCCTTCAAATTCAACCCGTCTGAAGATTATGAGCTGGCGGGTAAACTGGAAATGCCCAAAGCGATCGAAAAGTACGACAATGCTTTTGAGATGGATCTTCGTTACTTTAATGATAACGCTAAGTTTAAACAAAGGGTGAAGATGAAATCTGATAAGCCTTTCCAGGTTACCGGCGAGCTTGAATATATGTCTTGTGACGATAGAAGGTGTCTTCCCCCGGAAATTGTTGAATTCTCTTTTAACTTGCCCGGTATTGAAAAAACAAGGAAAGAAAAAAATAAAGAAGTGCGGTTAGCAGAGGAATCATCATCACTCCTAAAAACAAAAGAAGAAAATACCCCCAGCGATCCTGGAAAGTCCAGGACCGAATCATCCCCGACAATTACCCCGATCGATTCAAAACCTTTGGTTTCCTCTTCATTTCAGGAAACCCAAACTCTAAAAGTTCGGGGAAAAGAGGATTCCATTTCCCTCTGGACTTTCTTTTTTATCGCCCTCGGGATTGGATTTATAAGTCTGCTTACCCCTTGCGTTTACCCGATGATCCCCATGACCGTAACTTTCTTTATGAATGCCAGCCAGAATAAACTGAAAGCCAGATTACAGGCTCTGGTATTCGGCCTCTCTATCATATTCATTTACACAGTTATCGGCGTGTTGGTATCTGCCTTATTCGGTGCCGATATGATCAAACAGGTCAGTGAACACTGGATCACCAACCTGATCTTTTTCCTATTATTTGCTTTTTTTGCCATATCCTTCTTCGGTATGTTCGAGCTTGTTCTCCCTGCCTCAGTGACTAACAAGTCAGACCGGCATGCTGACAGAGGAGGCTACGTCGGAGCTTTCTTCATGGCATTGACCCTCGTCCTGGTTTCATTTTCCTGCACGGCGCCTTTTGTGGGCGGTATCCTGGTGGAAGCGGCAACCGGACAGGTCATCAAGCCAATCGTTGGGATGTTTGGCTTTTCGCTGGCGTTCGGCATTGTTTTTACCATCCTGGCTTTCTTCCCTTCATGGTTGAATAAAATGCCGAGATCAGGCGGTTGGCTTAATTCAGTCAAAGTCGTCCTTGCCTTCCTGATCCTGGCGATTGGCATGAAATATCTCCTCGTCCCCAACCAGGCCCTCGGATGGGGGATCAGCCGTGAGGTTTATATCGCCGTGTGGATGGTGCTATTTACCTTATTAGGTTTCTATCTGCTGGGAAAGATAAAATTTACACACGACAGCCCGTTAGAGCATATCGCTGTGCCCCGGCTTTTGTTAATCATTGCTTCCTTCACTTTTGTCCTATACCTGTTCCCCGGATTGTTCGGCGCACCGCTGAAAGCTGTGTCCGGTTACCTGCCCTCGGAATCTTCCTGGGATCTCGATGAGATCATCCGGGAAAGTACACAAAATATCAGCGTTGTGTCTCCCGGCAACAGTAATTACAGCGGTTTGTGTGATGAACCTAAGTATTCGGACCGTTATGACCTGCCCTATGGATTAAAAGGGTATTTCGATTACGAACAGGGACTTGCCTGCGCTAAAAAGCTTAATAAGCCGGTGTTCCTCGATGTCAAAGGGTATGCCTGCACTAACTGCAAGGTTATAGAAAAGAATGTCTGGTCTGACCCTGAAGTTCTTAAAAGACTTCAGAACGATTATGTAATTATCGCATTGTATGTCGATGATAATCATGAACTTCCGGAAAATGAATGGGTCACTTCAACCTTTGATGGGAAGGTGAAAAAGACAATCGGCCGGAAGAACACTGATCTCCAGATCACTCATTTTGGTGTCAATGCGCAGCCATACTATGTCCTGATGGATAATAACGGCAACACACTCACGCCGGCGATTGGGTTTGAACCTGATATCAATGATTATATCAGTTTTCTTGATAAAGGGATTGAAGAATTCAGGAAACTACATCCGTAGTATTTTAACCACTAAGGCACTAAGGGCACTTATAGGCACTAAAATTTTCAAAGAATGGTTAATATATTTTTATTTGCTGATATCCTTAGTGTTTCTTAGTGGTCTAAGTGTCTTAGTGGTTAAAAAAAATTAAAACAATTCAACTTCTATTTTTCATTGCTTCAGCATAGAACCCATAGAAATACACAATTGTTTCGATCCCTTTGAAGAATTGATTTAGCGGGAAGTTTTCATTAGGTGAGTGGATGGCGTCTGATTCCAACCCAAAGCCCATGAGGATCGATTTGATACCAAGTTTATCTTCAAAAGTCGAAATGATAGGGATACTGCCGCCACTTCTCACAGGGACGGGCATTTTGCCGTAAGTTTTAAAGTAGGCTTTTTCTGCGGCCAGGTATGCAGGCATATCTGTTGAAGAGACATAACCCTGCCCGCCATGAAGTGCCGTTACCTTTACTTTCACATAAGGCGGAGCGATAGCTTTGAAGTGATCTTCGAACAGTTTGCTGATTTTCTTATGATCCTGGTTGGGCACAAGCCGCATGGAAATCTTTGCATAAGCTTTTGAAGGGATGACTGTTTTGGCGCCTTCACCGGTATAGCCCCCCCAGATACCATTTATATCCAGCGTAGGCCGGATTCCGGTGCGTTCCGGGGTTGTATAGCCTGCCTCACCGCAAACCTCGCTAATATCGAGTGATTTCTTGTATGCTTCCAGGTTAAAAGGCGCTGTGGCCATTTTCTGCCTTTCTTCTTGACGGATTTCAATTACATCATCATAAAAACCAGGTATGGTGATCCGTTGTTTGTTATCTTTCAGGGAAGCAATCATTTCGACCAGTACATTCGCGGGGTTGGCAACTGCTCCGCCAAACAAACCGGAATGCAGGTCCTTGTTCGGCCCGGTCACTTCAACTTCCATATAACTGAGCCCCCTCAGCCCACTGGTAATTGAAGGAATATCGGGAGCGATCATGCTCGTATCGGAGACCAGTATGATATCTGCTTTAAGCATTTCTTTATAATCATCACAGAATTTTCCCATGTTAGCCGATCCGACTTCTTCCTCTCCTTCTATCATGAATTTCACATTACATGGCAATGTGTTGGATTTAACAAAATATTCAAATGCTTTGGCCTGCATGAAAGACTGTCCTTTATCATCATCAGCTCCGCGGGCAAATATCTTCCCTTCACTTACCCGGGGCTCAAAAGGAGGGGTGTGCCAAAGTTCCACAGGATCAACAGGCATGACGTCATAATGCGCGTAAACCAATACAGTAGGTTTTGCGTGATCAATGATCTTTTCTCCATAAACAACAGGATTGCCTGCAGTTGGGAAAATTTCAGCTTTATCTGCACCGGCTTTCAGCAGGGTTTCTTTCCAGTAATCCGCCGCTTTCAACATATCATCCTTGTGGGCAGTCTCACTGCTGATGGAAGGAATGCGAATCAGACCATATAATTCTTCAAGGAAATTTTCTTTGTTTTGCTCAATGTAGTTTTTAATATCTTCCATAGGTTAACTGGTATTTGAATGATGTAGCATTGATTGTAAAATGATATAAATAAAAATATTAACTGAAAGAAGGGCAAAATATTGTAATATAGCTGAAAAGAGGACCCTGGTGGTGTCAAAGTCATTTTATTCATTTTATTTAAGATTGATAACGACCTTTTTTTTAATTATATTTGCAAATCAGAGGGAATCTAATCATGTTAAATCCATAAGATCAATCCCTTATAAATACCTTTCCAGATGAAAAATTCTTACTCCCGCAAACTGTCTACATCGCTTACAACATTTATGGTTGTAGCCTTTTTCGTATCATTTCAGGTTAAAGCTGATACGCTTCATGTATCAAGTAATATAACACCTGAGCAAATGGTGCAGGAAATTCTTATCGGCGGAGGCGTGGTCACGAGTAATATTACTTATACAGGAAATAATATTTCACGGGGGGAATTTTGGGGTGGTCCGGGAAATATTGGCATCGAGGATGGGATAATTCTGACTTCCGGTAATGTAACTATTGCACCTGGGCCAAACAATGCTGGCAATGCAGGTCAAGATTCGGGCCAGCCCGGCGATCCGGACCTGACCGCTATCGCGGGAATTGCAACCTTCGACGCCTGTGTGCTTGAATTTGACTTTATTCCCCAATCCAGCACGGTTTCATTTAAATATGTTTTTGGTTCCGAAGAATATCACGAATACGTTAATCAACAATACAACGATGCATTTGGTTTCTTTATCAGCGGCCCTGGCATTACTGGGCCTTACTCCAACGACAGCAAGAATATTGCACTGATCCCACTTTCCGAGATAGCCGTTTCAATCAATACAGTAAATTGCGGGAACCCTTATAATTGTCCTGATAATTGTGAAAATTGCGTGTTTTTTGTGAATAATACCCAGCAGTTTACTCAATACGATGCATTCACAACGGTCCTCAGAGCCTGGGCCACTGTCATTCCCTGTGAAACTTATCATATCAAGTTAGCCATTGGGGATGGGTATGATCATATTTATGATTCCGGAGTATTCCTGGAGGCCAACAGTTTTTCCAGTGTGGGTATTTCATCGGCAATTGAATATTCACAACCTGATGTAAATTTTACCATTGAAGGTTGCAGCGATGCTTCCATCCTGTTCACACTGTCGGAGCAGCCTGATCAGGATTTTTACCTGCCTTTGACAATATCCGGGTCAGCCATTAACGGGGTTGATTATGAAAGAATTCCTGATTCTGTTTTCTTTCAGCAAGGTTACACCCAGGCATGGATGGATATTATCACCATCCCTGACCAGTTCACCGAATGGGTTGAAAATATCCGGATCGTTTATAACTCTTCACTTTGCGGCATTGATTACGATACAATTCTTATCACCCTGATGGATTATAAGCTATCCCTGGACATGACGCCGGATACCATAATCAATTGCGCAACGCAGGCCAATATTGGCATTGAAAATATCAATGGATTTGAACCCTATTCCATTAGCTGGAGTACGGGTGATACAACAGAATACATTACTGTCAGCCCGCTGATCTCTACAACCTATCATGTCGCTGTTACTGCCTTATGTGATTCCATGACCACCGACAGTATAAGGGTTACGGTAAATGGCCCCAAATCCAATGCCGGACAGGATTTGAGTATCCCTTACGGGACAAATACCAACCTCCAGGGCTCAGCAAGCCAGGGCTCAGGTGAATATACCTATAGCTGGGAACCTGCAGATAAGTTAGTTAATCCTACCGACGCGATGCCCACCACCATTCTGATGGAGCAGACAACTCAATTCACACTTACGGTCACAGACCTGGCGGGTGGTTGCCAGGATATTGACCAGATGGTTCTTTTTGTTACCGGGGGACCCCTGAATGTAGGCCCGGTGGCTTATCCCGGTGCAATCTGTCCGGGTGAGTCATCACATCTTTTCTCTTACGCTGCCGGGGGTTCGGAAAATTATAGCTATTCCTGGACTTCTAGTCCCCCGGGATTTAATTCGGATATTCCGGACCCGATAGTGGAGCCTTTAGTGACCACAACCTATTATATAACGATTAACGATGGCTATAATTCTGTAACAGGAAATGTGACCGTAGAAGTGATGAACCTACCTGTTCCGGAGGCCGGCGAAAACGATACAATCTGGCATGGCACCGTGGGCTATTTAAATGGCTCAGGTTCACAAGGATCCGGAAATTATTCCTGGTTCTGGGAACCATTCAATAAGCTGATCAACCCTTATTCACCGACCCCTACAACGGTAAAATTATATGAAACAACGCTTTTCAGGCTCAGCATTACCGATAACACTACCGGTTGCGTGAGTGCGGGGGAAGACCTGGTGACAGTCGTGGTTATTGGCGGGCCATTGGCCGTTACTGCAGACATAACCGATCCTGTCATCTGCCGGGGTGAAACTACTCAGCTTCATGCTTTGCCCAGCGGGGGAAATCCAGATTATACGTACAGTTGGAGTTCTTTGCCTGCAGGCTTTTCTTCGACGGAAGGAGAACCATTTATTACTCCGGTCCTCAGCACAACTTATACCGTTCAGGTTTTTGACCAGTTTAATTATTTCGGGGCATCGGTGGATGTGGAAGTCTCACAGCCTCCACTGGTTAACCTGGGAACAGATATCCTGGCTTGCCCTTATGATACAGTAAAACTCAGCGTTAACCTGCCTGGAATGACTTATTACTGGTCGAACGGATCTGATGAATCATCCGTTTCCATCGGGACTACCGGGATTGGATTCGACATGAAGAAGATCTGGGTACGCGTTGAAAATGATCTGGGTTGTTTTGGAACAGATACAATACAGGTAACGTTTGACTTTGCCCAATGCTCGGGAGTAAATGAGGCATCAGATGAGACGTATGTTTATATTTATCCCAATCCAACAACCGGGAAAGTTCAGGTTGAGTGGAAGGGCCTGAGTGGAAATGTTGATATGCAATTATCTGATATTCACGGAAATTTAATATTTGACCAGATTATCATGGCACCTCCTTCCGGCGATTATAAGGGTTCTTTCCACCTCGAAGGCCAACCGAAAGGGATCTATTTGCTGAAATTGGTGGGTGAAGAAAAGGTGTTGGTCAGGAAGATATTATTGCAATAGCCGTTCATTATCATGGCAAAAACCAGGGTTGCGATTAATGGATTCGGGCGGATTGGAAGGATCACTTTCAGGAAACTATTGGAAAATGACCAGATAGAAGTTGTGGCTGTCAATGATCTGGCCGACACAAAGACCCTGGCCCATCTTTTGAAGTATGATTCCGTGCATGGGCGTTTTCCGGGCACCATCCTGAATAACGGGGATTATCTCCTTGTGAACGATACCAAAGTCCTTGTTTTCTCTGAAGAAGATCCCGGAAAATTACCCTGGAAAAATCTTCAGATTGATATTGTGATAGAATCCACCGGTAAGTTTGTGTCAAGACCCGATGCTATCCGTCACGTGACGGAGGCAGGCGCTCGCAAAGTGATCATATCCGCCCCTGCTAAAAATGAAAGCGATGATGTGAAATACGTCGTTTTAGGGGTAAATGACGAAATCATAGACAAAAATGATGTCATCATCTCCAATTCTTCCTGTACTACCAATAATGTCGCCCCCCTCATCATGATCCTGGATAATAACTGGGGTATCGAGAGCGCGTTTATTACAACAGTTCATTCTTATACTAAAGATCAAAACCTTCTTGACGCTCCTCATAAAGATTTACGCAGAGCCCGGGCCGCAGCCTGTTCCATTGTCCCCACCTCCACAGGGGCCGCTAAAGCTGCTACAAAAATATTCCCCCATCTGAAATACAACTTGGGCGGGGCAGGGATCCGCGTACCAGTTGCGGATGGCTCACTGACTGACCTGACGTGCACATTGAAAAATCCAGCCACAAGGGAAGAAATCAATCTAAAGTTTAAAGAAGCCGCTGAGGGAAGTCTTAAAGGAATACTCGAATATACCGAAGATCCGATTGTTTCGGTGGACGTTATTGGAAATACCCATTCAGCAGTATTTGATGCGGGTTTGACTGCCGTACTTGGAGAAAAAAACAAATTGGTTAAAATTGTTGCCTGGTATGATAATGAAATGGGATATGCTTCCCGCCTGGTTGAACTGATCGGAAAATTTATTTAACTTGCCGCGATGAATTTCGCTTATCTCCTTTTGGGAAGCAACCTGGATAACCGCTCTGCCTTGTTGGAAAGAGCAAAGGAAGCCATATCATCAAGAATCGGCAACGTAACCCGGGAATCTTCTGTTTATGAATCCGAACCATGGGGTTTTCAATCTGAACATCGGTTCCTGAACCAGGTTATCAGGATTGAAACCAAGTACAGGCCCATCCAGGTGCTTGAGGAAATTTTAAGGATCGAAAAAAAACTTGGCAGGCATCGTGCTGATGATCAGGGCTATACTTCCAGATCGATCGACATAGATATCCTTTTTTATAACGATGAGATTATTTCAGAAGATAAACTTACTATCCCTCATCCTAAAATTCCGGAAAGGATGTTCACCTTGCTGCCCTTATCTGAAATAGACCGGTCCATGATTCACCCTGGTTCCCGGAAATCTATATCGGACCTTATGAGAGAGTGCCCGGATACATTGAATGTTTACCCTTATCGACCCAAATTATAAATAGTGACAACATCATTGCTTAAATATAATTTTATTGTAATTGAAGGAAATATTGGAGCAGGAAAGACAACGCTGGCCAAACGCTTGTCTGAAGAATTTAACGCAAGATTAATCCTGGAAAGATTTGAAGACAATTCTTTCCTCCCCAAATTTTACGAACAGCCTGATATTTATGCTTTTCCACTGGAGATGTCTTTCCTGGCCGACCGTTATCAGCAATTGAAAGAAAAACTGGCCATGCAAGAGCTGTTCAAGACCATCACCATTGCTGATTACTTTATCGACAAATCCCTGATTTTCGCCAAAAACAATCTGAAAGCGGACGAATTCAATCTTTATTCCAGGCTTTTTCAGATCATCAGCACTTTTCTCCCACGGCCCGATTTACTGGTTTATCTCTATCTTGATATTCCCCGGTTGAAAGAAAATATAAATAAACGAGGAAGGGATTATGAGCGACTGATCCAGGATGACTATCTGGGAAAGATTCAGGCCGGTTACCTCAACCATTTTCGTTCCCTCAACGGTCTAAGGATTCTGATCATCGATACAAACAAGGCCGATTTTATGGAAAATGAGAAGGATTACCAGGCATTTCTGAAGGTTATCGGCACGGATTATGACATTGGTATCCATCGTGTTTTTATCTGATTATAAAAAAAAGAGGCTGCTTCAAAAAAGCAGCCTCTTTTCATATTATCCTAATTTCAATTATTTGACCAGGCTGGTAAAGTTGGGATCAGCATAGTATTTAATAAATTCCCTGTCGATCTTAGCTTCTTCCTTGTAAGCCGGATTCATTTGGATGGCTATGCCAAGGTTCTCAAATAACATAGCAGTATTGGCGGTCCTTGAACCCAGGATAGCCATCAGGTAATGAGTCTGGGCATCTTTCGGGGCACAGTTCAACTGCTTTTCAGCCGGCGGGTAATTCTTGGATGCAATGTAAGCAAGGGCCACATTGTAATCGCAGGTTTTATTACCAAATTGGCTGATAGCTTTGGAGTATTCACCCCTTTGTATACTGATCACGCCCAGGTTGTAACTGGCATCGGTGCCAAGCTGACCGGCTTTGGTGAAATGTTCATCGGCTTTTGCATAATTACCTTCGAGGGCGTAAATAATACCCAGGTTGTTATGGACTTCCCCGCTGTTCGGGTTCATGCTGGCAGCTTTCTCGAGGTGAGCCTTGGCGGCTGTAAGATCATTCATCTCAATTTCGATGGCTCCGGCATTAGCATAACCCTTGTAGCTGTCAGGGTAAATGTTGATAGCAGATTTGTATATATCGAGGCGTGCCTTTTTATCCTTCTGGAGAGAAGCAGCATAAAGCAACTCTTGCTCAGTTAATCCACGAGGATTTGAAGTAGAAAGCCCGATGATTTCTTCATCAGTCTTCTTAAGTTCATAACAATTCACAACGATCTCAGCTCTTCTGAGCGGCGGCAGGAAATTTGCTTCAATTTCAGGATAGATCACAACCATATTCCTGATTTCCTGTTCTTTCTTAGCCGGGGTTCCAGCGGAATTGATCACGTTCAGGATGATGTTTTTATCCTTGATATCGGAATTCTGGATACCATATATGAATCCGTTCCAGTCAGGTCCGTGATGAGCCAGGTTGTAAGTGATATCCTTTGCTGCATCTTTGATAGTCAGCTTGGAACCTTTGGCTTTAATGAGACCCTTGATCTTATCGATCATATATCCTTGAGCTGTTTTGGTCCTGTTTTCTGACAAGCCCTGGTTAAAGGTTTCTTCTCCTTCAGGTGATGCCCAGCCATCGATATTGATGTCCTTGATCTTATAACCTAATCCTACGAATTCAACCAGTTCGGCAAGCTTGGCTTTGTTAGCGTCCACCTTGTTCAACGGCACATTCCAATTAAGGTTATATTTATTCACTTCAAAGAAGATTTTAGCCTCTTTACTGATGATGGCTTCTTTCTGATATCCGTGAGGAACGATTACTCCTGTCTGGTTGAAAGCAAACCTTGTCGAGGTGACAATGGTTCCGTCAGCCAGTTTTATAGCCGGGAGCTGCACATACTTATAATCCTTCTCGATGGCTTCTTTGGTTAAATCTGCCGGAAGATCAGTTTTAGGAATGAAAGCAATAGGTTCGACATACAATTCAGCGACCCGGCAACTTTCATTGTAATCCACAACTGTTTCATAGGTGAAAGAGCCTCCATCTTCTGAAATGACAATCCCTTCTCCACCGACATCCGTGCCTTTCAGCAGGATGGGTTTCAGCGGGATCTTGTTGCCGTCGCAAACAAGATAAGGTTCGGCGTACATAGCGGCCTTCGGGCTGAAATAGCCATCGGGGAACGTGCCTGTAATTTTGATAGCAACTTTGCCACCATTAGCTTCCAGCGGATTAGGTTCAGCTTTCCAGATAACTGTATTGAATTCCTTTTCCATTTTCTTCAATGGGTCAGTCTTTCCAAATTTGTACGTCAGACCAAGAGAGCCATAGCCGTACATATCACTATAAACCGGCATTGAACCAACTGCAAAACCGTCAAGGCGGTCGGAGTCGACAAATTTCAATTCATATTCCACGTTAATGTCAAATTTGGGACTCAGGTGAAATGCCAGACCAAGTCCGGTGACACCTTCAAGTACCATTGTTCTCTCACCAAAACCTTTCTTTGTTCCGTCCATTTCTACTGGATCATCACCGTAGCCATTTCTATTGATCAAAAGGTCAGTTGTGGCATCGAATGCTTCGGTTCTCCATTGTGTCTGGCCAGCACCGATGATTCCGTATACATCAAGCAGCCTGTCCGGGTTGTATCCGGAGATCAGATTGCTGAAGTTGATAGTAACGTCCAGGGCATAGTCGAAAATTTTTGCATTATAATAAACTTTATCATAAGGCAGCCACCATTCTGTCTTACGCTCACCATTGAGTTTTCCGGCAGAAACTTGTGTCCTGACACCAAAGACAGGATGGAACTGCCAGCCAAACATGCCTCCATAACCAAAACGCCAGCTATCAATAGGGGCCGGCCATCTATCGAGGGCGATGTCTGCGTGATTAAACTTGATTCCGGCATTCAGATTGACGAAAAAGTACTTGTCAAATTGTTGCCTTTTCTCTTTTCTGGTCATTGTGGAATCTGTCCCTTCATCCTGCGCAAAAGTCAGGATGGGTAAAATGCCAATCATTGATACAATGATACAACTTAAAATAAAATCGTAAATTTTTTTCATATGAAGTAATTTTAGGTTAATTACGGAATATTTGGCAATTATTAAGATACAAAGATAAGGAGTAATATAAAAAATCCAAATAAAAAAAAAGGTTAATTATTTTTTGTCTGATAAATATAAATATTGTTAATATAGCGATGCTTTTTTAAGACTCTTCTTCCTCTGATAATCCTCAATATTATTGCAAAAAATGCAATAACAAGAAGCATGTGTATGATGCTTCCAGCACTGAAGGCAAAAAATCCGACTGCCCAACCGATAATTAAGATTACTGCTATTATGTAAAGTAGATCTCCGATGAATGTAAGTTTAAAAAGTTTGTGATTATATTGTTAGATTAACAAAGATAGGTCTCTCTATTCCGGCAATCGTTACATAATTATAGGAATTAGTTACATCATTCACACATTTGTGTTTAACAGGCCTGTACTTTACTGCAATTATATCATGCTCCCCAGCTTTCCCTGTCAAGACTCCGGTATTGGATAGCCTCGGCCAGGTGCTCGGTAAGTATGGAGTTGCTTGCTTCCAGGTCTGCAATAGTTCTGGAAACTTTCAGGATTCTGCTGTAAGCACGGGCTGACAGGTTGATCCTGTCCATCGCATTTTTAAGTAAAGCCTGACCTTCTTCCCCGATCTGACAGATTGAGAGCAGTTTTTTAGAAGGGATATGTGCGTTGCAATAGATGCCCTGGCTTCCTTTAAACCGCTGTTCCTGTATTTTCCTTGCTTTAATCACCCTTTCCCTGATAATGCTGCTGCTTTCCGGACGGGCAAAAGCAGATAGTTCCCTGAATAGAACAGGGATAACTTCCACATGCAGATCGATACGGTCCATGAGGGGACCTGAAATTTTATTCAGGTATTTCTGCACTATCCCGGCCGAGCAGGCGCATTCCTGCTTTGGATGGTTATAATAGCCGCATGGACAGGGATTCATGGCGGCTACAAGCATGAAATTCGCAGGGAATTCAATGGATGACCTGGCTCGCGAGATAGTTATCACTCTTTCTTCCATAGGCTGGCGTAAAACCTCCAGGACAGATCGTTTAAATTCGGGCAGTTCATCCAGGAACAGCACCCCGTTTTGTGCGAGAGAAATTTCGCCGGGTTGTGGAAACGACCCACCTCCCACCAGCCCGGCATCACTGATAGTATGATGCGGCGACCGGAATGGCCTGATAGTGACAAGGGCATCGTTTCTCCTCAATTTGCCCGCTACAGAATGGATCTTGGTGGTTTCCAGTGCCTCATCAATGCTCAGTGGAGGAAGGATGGACGGCAATCGTTTGGCCAGCATGGTTTTTCCTGATCCCGGCGGCCCGATGAGTATAACATTGTGGCCGCCGGCCGCTGCAATTTCAAGTGCTCGCTTAATGTTTTCCTGCCCTTTCACATCTGCGAAATCGAACTCATAATTATTCAGGTTCCGGAAAAACTCTTCCTCAATGTTCACTTTAACCGGTTTTATCAAAGTCTTGCCATTGAAAAAATCGATTATTTCGGTAATATTTTCGATACCAAGGACTTCCAGGCCGTCCACAATAGCGGCTTCCCTGGCGTTGGCCATGGGAAGGATCAACCCTTTGAATCCTTTGCGGCGGGCTTCTATCGCAACAGAAAGTGCTCCTTTTATTGGCATAACTCCACCATCAAGAGAAAGCTCTCCCATGATCACATAATCCCCGATATGAGTTGGGATGAGTTGATCTGAAGCACCCAAAATACCAATAGCAAGGGCCAGATCGTACGACGAACCCTCCTTTTTTATATCAGCAGGCGCCATATTGATCACCACTTTTTTACCAGGTATCCTGTAACCAATATACCTGAGTGCAGCCTCAATCCTCTGATGACTTTCTTTGACCGCACTGTCGGGAAGCCCAACCATGAAAAAGTTTACCCCCTGTTCGATATTTACTTCAACCGTTATGGTAACGGCATTGATGCCATAAAGAGCACATCCATAAGTTTTTACAAGCATTTTATTTCCGGATTAATGATTTGAAAAACAGATCTGGTTTCCTTGTCTGTTTATCCGGAAAAAAGGTAAAATATACCCGGTGGTCAGGAAGGTTTTTTTATTTTTTTGGTTTGTAACCCGATTGGGACAAAATTTGCTGTGAATCGGCAAGCTCAAATAGCTGGCGAAGTGTAATACCAGAATTTTTTTTCATGAAGCTTCTGACAATCTGCCAACCTGTCCATCTGCCGAGCATAGCCGGTGACCCATCAGGGAGCCCGGCCGTGAAAGGACCGTCCTGTATAAAACGGCTGTTCAATGCCGGATCACTTCGGAATAGCATTTCCTGATCGATAAATAAACGCCAGAGCTCTGATTCATTTTCAAAACACCATTTCAACTGGCTTTTTGTATAACCGATCTTGAGGCTGTCCGGTGTTCCAGGCACGAATAAATCCATGGCATACAACACTTTTCCATGAATAATCATCTGGTCAAGCAAAGTTTTGGTCTGGGGGTTTTCCGGCAGTAAAGAAAAAGCAATCTGTCGGGAACATTCCGGGATGATATTTGCCGGCTCCATCCTGCGTGTCAAATACACAGGAAGGCCCGCTGCCCGGTATTGTTCGAAATCCCAACCAAGGAACATATCAATCCCAATAACAATAACACTGTCAATGTATTGGACCGGGAACTCATATAACAGTCCGGAGATATAAGTATATACACGAGGGATCTGGAATTCAGGGTAAACAGCTTTGATATTCCCGAAAGTTTTTGTCAGCCCATCTTCTAAAAAATTCAGGTCAGGGTAAACTTCCCCGCTTTTTCTGAATAGTTCACGGTTAAACCGATCATTGATAAAATCCTGGATTTGGATCACTTTCAGCGTATCAGGGTCATCTCCGATAAAAAAGTGAAACTCACCTGAGAGGGAATCAAGACCTTCCTTCACTTTTAAAGGATCAAGCGCGAAAAGAGCCTTGCCGTAATCGGCAATCCTGACTTTCTCAACCTGGGTCTGCTGTTCATGCGTGTTTATCCCCGGGTGACAACCAGCAGCAATAAATACTAATGTAAACCAGAGAACAGCTAGAGTGAACTTATTCATGAAAAATATACTTCGGGAACAGTATGCTGAATACTAGAAGATTTTAAAACCAAGGCTGACAATGAATAAATTGCTTTTGATTTTTTGGGAATCAGCACCAGCCGGGGGATTGTAAATGTTATTCAGCCCGAATTCATACCTGACATCCAGTGTCAGGAAGAAAACATCCACCCCCGCACCGACATCCATTCCCCAGGCAATGTTTTTAAAATCACTATCTTGTAATGGATCCTGATATAAATCATCAAATTCCACCTTTTTATCGATGATGAAATTTGCTACAGGTCCTGCCATAACGCGTAGATTAATAACTTTGGCATCGATGAGCTTAAAGCCGATCAGAACAGGAATGCTTATGTTTTTAAGTTTGATTTCTCCCTTAACATCTGTACCAGCACGTTTCAAAGTCCCTCCGCTAGTGGAATAATATACTTCCGGCTGTAAGTAAAGTTTCTTCCCAAATCGCAAAAATGCCCCGATCTGGAAATTATTCTTAGCGCTTTCTTTAATATCACTGAGATCGGTAGATAATTTTGAAGTTGCATAACCTATTTTCGGCCCCAGGCTGAATTGCCCGAAATTATCAAGGGCAGCAAATAAAACGATCAGCAGAATCAGGATCTTTTTCATAGTAATGACTTTATATTTAGCAAATATAGCTATTTAATGTTTTGCTCCGGATGTCACTTTAGTCGCCTGAATGGTTCCTAATTGAATTTAAATGTAATTTTGCCGGTAAAATAAAAACGACAGGATGAAAAAGTTATTGCCTGTTTTATTAATTCTCATACTTGTTTCGCAGGCGCAGGCGCAATATAAGCCGGTTCTTTTCGGAATGAGGGTTGGGGCGAACCTGGGCTGGATTAAACCTGATGTGGAGGAGTATTCGGGTGAAGGCATTGTACCAGGTTTCACCTGGGGATTTATCGGGGAATTTTATATCATGGAGAACTATGCCATCCTCACAGGTTTTAATGTGAATTTTAATGGCGGTAAGATGGAATACCCATCAATCAGGGATATAAAAATCGGTGGCAGTATCGTCAATGATACTGTTCAGTTGCACAGGAAATATAACCTGAAGTATATCGAGATACCGCTCTGCCTTAAGATGCAGACTGCATTGTCGGACAAGATCATTGCATTCGGCAAAATTGGCCTGGGCACATCTTTCCTGCTCAGTGCCAAAGGAACCGACGATTTTATCTATGATGGTAGCGAAAAATCTGAATCAAAGCATAATATCGATGATGATATAGCCCTGATGCGCGAGTCGCTTATCGTCGGAGGAGGGATCGAGCTGAAAATCAAAGGATCGACAACACTGATCATCGACATCACATATGACAACGCCTTTAATAATATGTTCAATGGTGATAACACTCACTTACCCGGCACAGAACCGAAGGCGATCCATAATTTTGTAGAATTAGGTGCCGGGATTTTGTTTTAATGCTAATTCCCATGAAAATTGCGCTGGCCCAGCTGAATTATCATATTGGAAATTTTGGGGATAATGTCCTCAAAATCCGTCAATCCATTGAACGGGCTAAAAATGAAGGAGCTGACCTGGTCGTTTTCGCGGAATTAGCGGTTTGTGGTTATCCACCCCGCGATTTCCTTGAGTTCAATGATTTTATAGAACGGTGTCAGCAGGCCGCAAAAGTGATTGCCAGGGATTGCAAGGGTATTGCCGCCGTGATCGGCTGCCCGGTGCCAAATCCTGACATCAAAGGGAAGAACCTGTTAAACGCCGCACTATTTCTCGAGGATGGAGAGATCCGCCATAGTTATTACAAAGCTTTGCTGCCGAACTATGATGTATTCGATGAATACCGGTATTTTGAACCCGGGAGGAAATTTAACCTGGTTGAGTTTAAAGGAAAAAAGATTGCCCTGACTGTCTGCGAAGATCTCTGGGACATCGGCAATGACCCATTATATGTGGTTAATCCCATGGATGAGCTTATCAAAGGAAAACCGGACTTCATGATTAATATTGCGGCATCTCCTTTTCATTATGATCAGCCACGGATCAGAGCAGAAGTCCTTGTGGGCAATGCCAGGAAATACAATCTTCCCTTATTTTACGTCAACCATGTCGGTGCACAAACGGAGCTTTTATTCGACGGTGCGTCAATGGTAATTGGTCCCGGGGCGAAAGTATGGGATGAACTGAACTATTTCGAAGAAGATTTCAGGGTCTATGACCTGGAAGATGTAATGAATTCACCACACTCTTTTACTCCGAAAGATGTGGGACCTGGCAAATGGATACCTCTGATCCATGATGCGCTGGTCATGGGTATCCGTGATTATTTCCAGAAGCTAGGATTTAAGAAAGCTATACTGGGTTTGTCCGGCGGCATCGATTCGGCTGTTACCCTGGTCCTGGCAGCCGAAGCCCTGGGCAGGGAGAATGTCTGGGCAGTATTACTGCCATCATCATTCTCATCCGACCATTCCGTAAAAGATGCCATTGACCTGACTGAAAATTTATCGTGCCGGTATGACACGGTCCCGATTTCTTCTTCTTTTGAAACACTTCAGCAAACCTTAAAACCCTGGTTCAAAGACCTTCCTTTCGATATTGCGGAAGAAAACCTCCAGGCCAGGATCAGGGGAGTCATCCTGATGGCTTTATCCAATAAATTCGGCCATATTCTTTTGAATACGTCGAATAAAAGCGAAGCGGCAGTGGGTTATGGCACGCTTTACGGGGATATGAACGGCGGGATTTCGGTGTTGGGAGATGTTTACAAAACGCAGGTTTTTGAATTGGCCCGTTATATAAACCGGAATGGGGAGGTGATCCCGGCCAGCACCATCCAGAAGCCTCCTTCGGCAGAGCTCAGGCATGGACAGAAGGACAGTGATTCCCTGCCGGAATATGATATCCTGGATAAGATACTTTACCAGTACATCGAATTGAGAAAAGGGCCAAAAGACTTAGTGGAACAAGGTTTTGACGAAGAAATGGTCAGGCGGGTGCTGTGGCTGGTCAATACCAATGAATATAAAAGATATCAAACCCCGCCGATCCTTCGCGTGTCTCCAAAAGCTTTCGGTATGGGCCGGCGAATGCCGATTGTAGCCAGGTATTTGGCTATTTGATCAGATATTGACCGCTTCTACGGCTTTAACGTCGGGAATCGCTTTCTTGATAGCCGTTTCAACACCATTTTTCAGGGTAATTATGCTATAGGGACATGAACCGCATGCTCCTGTCAGTTCGACATTGACAATGTTATCTTCTGTCAGTTCGACAAATTTAATATCTCCGCCATCTGACTGCAGATAAGGCCGGATCTGTTCCAATACGTTTTTTATCTTGATTTCGAGTTCGTTATGATTTGCCTGATCCATTTTACAGTAGTTATCCGATTAATTTTTACGTTCTATGAGAGCCTGGATATTTGTAGCCAGGTTTATAAATGCTTTATAGACGGGAGATTTTTCATCCAGAGCAACAGGTGCGCCTAAATCACCTGATTCACAAATGCTCTGGACCAGCGGTATTTCGGCCAGCAGGTTCACCCGAGTGTCATCAGCCAGCCTTCTGCCCCCTTGCCTGCCGAAAAGATAATATTTGTTATCCGGCAGTTCGGCAGGGGTGAAGTACGACATGTTTTCGATCAGTCCCAGTATCCTTACTTTTATTTTATCCTGGTTGAACATGCTGAAAGCTTTTTTCGCATCGGCCAGGGCTACCTGTTGAGGGGTCGAAACTATAGCGATACCATCAACAGGATATTGCTGTACCAGGGTCAGGTGGATGTCGCCGGTTCCAGGCGGCAGGTCAACGACCAGGTAATCCAACTCACCCCAATGTGTGTCATTAAATAACTGGTTCAATGCCTGGGTAGCCATCGGGCCCCGCCAGATCAGGGCCTGTTCCGGTTCGACAAAGAAACCGATCGATTGGATCTTGATACCGTATTTTTCAACCGGCATTATCTTTCCGTTTTCAGCATCCGGGTCCAGGGTCGGTTTTTCATCGGCTACATCGAACATGATAGGGATCGAAGGTCCGTAAATATCGGCATCAAGTAACCCCACTTTGTTCCCGTTTTTATGCAAGGCAATGGCCAGGTTGGCAGCGATCGTGGATTTCCCGACCCCGCCTTTGCCGGAGGCTATCGCAATGATGTGCTTTACACCGGAAAGTGACGGGAATTCGGTGATAAAATCAATAGTAACCTCTGCCTTTTCGTCAACCTGGTTATGAATAGCCGCTTCTGATAGCTTTTGCAAAGCCGGCCTACTCTTTTCGTCCTGTTTGTGAAAAACTATCGTGAAACTCACCTGGTGGCCATTAACCGTAAGGTTCTTTACCATATTCAGGGAGATGATATCACTTCCTTTAGGAAAATAGAGTACATCTTTTAAGGCATTGAGAATAAATTCTTTTTTATCTTCCATCATTCTTTCAGCATATTCATTTGAAGTCCGCAAAAGTAGCAATAATAACCTTACCTGTCATAGTCATCTATCTTGATTAGTTCTTTTCCAGGGTCCCAAAAGAGGTCTTTAAATCCCTGTATACGGTCATTCACTACCTCAATACCTTCACCTTCAAGTAATTGCTGCATGAGATGTGGTCCGCCGAAATGGTGCTTGCCTGTCAGCAGGCCTTGCCTGTTTACGATGCGGTGCGCCGGCACAGGATAGGGGTGGACATGGCATTTATTCATGGCCCAGCCAACCATCCTGGCCGACATCCTGCTCCCGAGATAAGCGGCGATAGCGCCATAAGTGGTCACCCTGCCGTACGGAACCAGCCGCGCAACTTCATAAACTTTCTCAAAAAATGAATCGTCAGCCTGCATAGTTCAGTTTAAATTCGATGTATTTGATCGGCATTCCTTCTTTCCGGTAAATATCTTCATAAAAAGTCTGGATAGTCGTTGCTTCATGAAAAGTATCCAGCCGGTAAATGTCTTCTGAAGAAAAGACAGGAAAATGGCCATACTCCCTGATGACGCCAAGTGTGTATATATATAAGCTGTCGTTATCAGTTTTAAGATGGATAATCCCCTGCGGCTTCAGGATATTTTTATATCTCTCCAGGAATTCAGGAGAGGTCAGCCGTTTTTGCATCCGGTTGCTTTGTGGTTGTGGATCCGGAAATGTCAGCCATATCTCTTCAACCTCATTCCCGGCGAAAAAAGATTCAAGGAATTCAACCCTGCTGCGGATAAAGGCAACATTTTTCAAACCAAGTTCTTCCACCATTTTACAACCTTTCCATAGCCTGGCCCCTTTGATATCCATCCCGATGAAATTTCTCTCCGGGTGATTCAGCGCCAGGTTAACGGTATATTCACCTTTACCGCATCCCAATTCGAGTGTCGCCGGGTTGTCGTTTTGAAAATAGCCGGTATGCCATTTGCCTTTCAACGGAAAATCAGACAAAAGCCCCTGGTTCGGATACTGGAAAAGATGTTTGAACGTGAGGTTCTCGGCAAAATGCAATAACTTTTTCTTTGCCACAGTAAAAGGTCCGGCTAATTGTTTATCAGTATTTTAAAAGCCAGGCAGTAGGGTTTTCCTCGTTCCTGATCGTTTGCAGGTATGACAGGGCAGAAGTTTTATCTGCAAAACTCTTATAGCTGATTCTGATTTGTCCGCGGTTGTTTGAACCGGCTCTTTCCGCCTCAAATCCACGGTTAATAAGCTCCCGGAAGAATTTTACCGCATTTTCCTCACTGACAAAACATCCCCCGATGATATAGTACCTGGGAGACTGCGGCGTGACCTTTTCAACCACTGCAACGGACGTCTCAACAGGACCAGCTGCAGAGGTTTTTAAAGCAGGTTCATCAGGTAGATTAGCTATTTCGAGCATAACAGGTACTTTCTTGTCAACCTGAACAGCAATAGGTTGATGGATAACCTGAGGATGTAAAATATCGAACACAATTCCTGAGTAATTAATATAGAAATTCCGGACCGATGCCGGGAAAATGATCCCGTAAAGCAGGAATACAACAACGGGTATCGAAAGCATAAGGGTCCACCTGACAGAAGCGGACTGTTTTAACCTTGGCCGCTGAGGTTTCCGGTCCACGGGCTTTTGAGCGATCCGTGCCTGGAGCTTAGGCCTGGTTATAGGATAAATATTCAAAGGTTCCATACCGAATACCCCGGAGAGAAAATTTGAATTGTTCAAATGCCTGAACTGGATGGCTCCTTCAGGATTGGCGGAAAATTCACCAATCCCATCCAACAGTATTTTTTCGCCCAGGGATAACCTTATTTTACAATTGCTGACGAAGTCGTGAACGAACAACCCTGAATCATGGTATGAAATCTGCTCAGCCCTTGCAATGGCACTTATCAGCAGCCCGTCATCATGATTGAGCAGGCTGTTAAAAGAAGGATATCGCGACGGCGGATAGATCCGCTTCTTCTCCCTGTCGATCCTGGCCGGCTGCGATTGCATAATAAATCCTCCAAGGCCTGGAATGGTTACGCAATCATATCCAAATAATAAATTCTTCAGGTAATATTCCGCCGTTTGCATGGGTGTATAAGCTTGACTATTTTTTACGAAAGTATGAAATGCAGCCCGAAAGATCAAGCTGTGTTAGTAATTTTTAATAAATCATCCGGTGTATCGATAGAAACACTCTCAAAACGTGTGACTTCAATTTTTATCCGGAGCCCGTGTTCTAACCAGCGAAGCTGCTCCAGGGACTCGTGTTTTTCCAGCATTCCTTCAGGCAAATCACATATCAATTTCAAGGTCTCTGATCTATAGCCGTAAATACCAATATGCTTATAATGGGCTCGTTTTTTCGTCCATTGAATTTCATTTACCTGCGTAAGGTAAGGAATCGGGGACCTGCTAAAATAAAGTGCATCCATATTTTTGTTAAAGACCACTTTCACGACATTAGGATTATAGATCTCCTCACGCCTGGTGATCAATTTAGCCAGTGTAGCAAGCGGGGCATCACCGGTGGAGATTATAGAGGCGACTTTTCTGATCTGTTCGGGGTGGATAAAAGGTTCATCGCCCTGGATATTAATAATATGAGCATAGCTTTTCCCCTGCTGTCGTTCCCAGATTTCCATCGCTTCAAGGCAACGATCAGTGCCGCTGTGGTGCGCAGCAGAAGTCATCACAACATGATAACCGGCAGATCCGACGTGGTTAAAAATTCTTTCGTCATCGGTAGCCACGAGGACATCCTGAAAAACTTCTGAAAGAAGGGCCTGGTCATAAACCCTCAGGATCATTGATCGCCCGTTAATATCAACAAGTGGTTTCCCCGGAAACCTGGTGGATGCAAAGCGCGCAGGAATTATCCCCAAAATACTCATAAGCCGGGTTATTTGAAGAGTCCGTGGATCTCGGCCTGGATCTTTTCAATAACGAACCCCAGGTCCTGAGGGTTCTCATCAAAATTTACCTCATCAACATTAATGATAAGCAATTTACCATGCTTATATTTCGAAATCCAGGTCTCGTATCTTTCATTAAGGCTTTTCAGGTAATCCAAACGGATGGACTCCTCGTATATCCGTCCCCTTTTCTGGATTTGCTTTACCAGGTTCGGAACTGTTGATCTTAAGTAGATGAGCAGATCGGGGGGCTTGATCAGGGCGCTGATCAATTCAAAAAGAGCGCTGTAGTTTTCGAAGTCCCTGGTTTCCATCAGATTCATGGCATGCAGGTTGGGTGCGAAAATGTACGCATCTTCATAGATGGTGCGATCCTGGATCACATTTTTACCACTGGAATGTATATTGACGATTTGCCGGAAACGGCTGGCCAGGAAATATATCTGCAAATTAAACGACCATCGCTGCATGTCTTCATAAAAGCTGTTGAGATATGGATTGGATTCCACATCCTCAAAATGGGGCTCCCATCCAAAGTGTTTCGAGAGGGATTCTGTCAGGGTGGTTTTACCTGCGCCGATGTTTCCTGCTATTGCGATATGCATGGGTTTATTGGGGTTTTAATGGTTGATGACTTGATTTTCTGGTTGTTTTGGTTAATTGTCTGATAATGAGATCTGATCAATATCTTTAC
This sequence comes from Bacteroidales bacterium, assembly GCA_023229505.1. Lineage (NCBI taxonomy): Bacteria > Pseudomonadati > Bacteroidota > Bacteroidia > Bacteroidales > Bacteroidales bacterium. The sequence continues at coordinate 65,742 of JALNZD010000012.1, forward strand.
CGGAAGAAAGGTTTATGATCTCATCTACGTAATTTCTGTCGTTCGAAAGCCGGGGCACTTTATTCTGTCCTCCAAGCTTGCCTTTAACCTTCAGCCAGGTATAGAAAGTGGAAGGGGGAAGTACTTTAATTATAGGCGGACAAAGCACCATATCGTGGAACCGCTTGGCTTCATAATCGGAATTCAGTGATTTCAATGCATTGTCAAGTGTTTCAGTGAAGTAATCCAGGTTTGGCGGCTCAACTTCAAATTCAATCAACCATTCATGTGCTGCACGGTTCTCTTTTTCAATGAATAGCGGGGCAGCCGTATATTCGTTAACGACTGCATGGCACTTTTTACAGGCAATAGCAAGCGCTTTCTCCGCATTATCCACGATCAGTTCTTCTCCCACTGCATTGATGAAATTCTTGGTCCTGCCGGTAATCTGGATCCGGAAAGGGTGGAGTGACGTGAACCTGATCGTATCACCGATCATATATCTCCATAAACCTGCGTTGGTTGAGATAACCAGCGCATAATTAGTCTCTGTATCCACTTCATCGAGGCCAACCGACTTTGGGTGGTCTTCTACAAGGTTGATGACAGGGATAAATTCATAATATATTCCGTAATCAAGCATGAGGAGGAGTTCATGCGATTCCGAACGGTCCTGAAGGCCGAAAAAACCTTCTGATGCGTTGTAAGTTTCCATGTAATTCATTGAATCCGATCGGATCAGACTTCGGAATTGCTCCTGGTAAGGCTGGAAATTTACCCCCCCGTGAAAATAGACTTCCAGGTTGGGCCATACCTCCATAATGTCCTTCTTTCCGGTTTTTTCCAGAACCCTTCGCAATAACAACAGCATCCAGGAGGGCACTCCCGACAGGCTGGTCAGATTATGCGGTATGGCTTCATCAGCCATCATTTCAATTTTCTCCTCCCAATTATCCATCAAAGCTGTGCTTTTCTTTGGAACCCTGATAAATTCGGCCCAGAATGGCAGATTCTGTATAATGATGGCCGAAAGGTCGCCATCATAATAGGAAGCTGAATTGATCTCGCTGATCTTATGACTGCCCCCAATGGCCAGGCCCCGGCCATCGAAAAAAGCTGTATTGGGAAAATTATTGCAGTAAAGCGAGAGCATGTCTTTACCTCCTTTATAATGACATTCTTCCAGCGATTCCTGGCTGACGGGTATAAACTTGCTCTTGTTATCAGTAGTTCCCGAGGATTTTGCAAACCATTTGATCTCCGTGGGCCAGAGAATGTTCTGTTTACCTTCGCGAAGCAAGTCTATCTGAGGTTTTAGATCTTCATAAGTGCTGATCGGAACCCGTTCCTTAAATTGCTCAACTGTACTGATCGAATGATAATCATATTGTTTACCCCATTCTGTATCTTCTGCTGCCTGAATAAGCTTTCTGAACCATTCAGCCTGCACCTCATGAGGGTACTTGATGAAAAGTTCAATCTGGTGAATCCGTTTTTTGATTAACCAGTATAAAACTGAATTGATGATTGCCATGACAGGGTTTCCGCTTGTGCAGATTGAAACTCAAAAATACAATTTTAGGAAATAAGGAGAGGGGAGATATTTTTTTATTTATGAACGAAATGATATAACGAAGTAACGAAGTAACGAGTTAACGAAGTGAAAGTAACAAGTACTTCGCTACGTCGCTACACCGTTACTTCGTTACTTCGTTACATCATTTTGGTGCTGACTTTAGCAATAATAAACCTATAATGGTAAAAATCACATTGGGTATCCAGGCAGCGATATATGGAGGAAGGTTACCATAGGTTGCAAAAACGGTTGAAACACGCATTAAGAGGATATAAGCGAAAGTCAGAAGGATGCCCAGGCCGAGGTGCATGCCGATTCCCCCCCTCAACTTCCGGCTGGAAAGAGAAACACCGATCAGGGTCATGACCAGCATGGAAAAAGGAGAAGCAAGGCGGTTATATTTCTCCATATCATAGAAGACGATTTCTTCAGTTCCTTTAAGTTTTTCTTGTTTGATGTAATGTTGGAGTTCCCCAAGAGTCATCTCTTCATAATTTTCCTTCTTGATATATAACTCGGCAGGCAAAAGGTTCAGCGTAGTATCCAGATGCGTTCCATGCCGGATATTTTCACTCATGCCATCAATCGTCCTGACTGTGTAATTTTCAATCAGCCAATGGTTGCTGATCGTGTCCCATACGATCCGGTCAGCCATTAATTTGTATTCCATGTTATGGCCTTTGAATCTTTCCAGGGTAAACCGGTATCCGTTATTATTTTTAATATTAAAGCTTTCCATGTAAACAAATGTCCCTGGGCTGATCTGCAAATGGATATGCTCATCTTTACTCTTGGAAAGGTTCTGGAAATAAGTGTCGGTAAACGCCCTCCTTTTCTGGTTTGTATGAGGAATAAGATAATTGGCCAGGTAAAAAGAAAGAAGGGCCAGGATTATTGCTGAATAGAAATAAGGCCGGAGCATGCGGTCATAACTGATCCCGCTGCTGAGAATAGCAATAATCTCAGAGTTGGCAGCCATGTGCGAGGTGAAGTAAATGACAGAGATAAAAGTGAACAGGTAACTGAAAAGATTGACGAAATAAGGGAGGAAATTAAGATAATAATCGAAGATGATGGAATTAAGCGGGGCCTGCTTGGAAATGAATTTATCAATGTTTTCCGACAGGTCGAAAATAATGACTATTAAGAGCAGCAGGGAAATAGAATAGAAAAATGTACCCAGGAATTTTTTAATGATATAATAATCGATGGTTTTCACAGGTAATTTTCTTCAATATACGCAGTAAATGTAGAAAAATTGTCAAAGCCGTTGGGATAATTCCTTAATCATGCGCTCTTTCCAGGGGCTGAAGACTCCGGCTGCAATTTTTTCCCTGGCTTGTCCCATGAGCCAAAGGTAGAATGCGAGGTTATGAAGACTTGCCAGCATGGCGCCCAGCATCTCATTGGAAATGATGAGGTGGCGGAGAAATGCCTTGCTGCAGGTCCTTTCTGCCGTAAGGATGCCATCTTCATCCACAGGGGTGAAATCATGCTTCCACTTTTCATTCTTCATGTTCATAATCCCCCGACTAGTGAAAATCATTCCATTCCTTCCGTTTCGTGTCGGCATGACACAATCAAACATGTCGACCCCCAGGGAAATGCTTTGCAGCAGATTTACCGGGGTGCCAACACCCATAAGGTAGCGAGGTTTTTCCTTTGGCAGGATTTTACAAACAAGGCTGGTCATTTCATACATCACCTCTTCTGGTTCCCCTACTGAAAGGCCGCCGATGGCATTGCCATCAGCCCCGGCTTCTGCAATGGTCTCAGCTGATTTTGCCCTGAGGTCCCTGAACGAACCACCCTGGACAATTGGAAATATAGATTGCCCGAAGTCATACTTAGGAACGGTTTCGTTAAACCGGGAAATACATCGGTCTAGCCACCTGTGAGTAAGCTGCATGGAATTCTCGACATATTCCCGCGTCGACTGAAAAGGCGGACATTCATCAAAGGCCATGATGATATCGCCACCGATTGACCGCTGGATATCGATTACGGATTCAGGAGTGAAAGTATGTTTCGAGCCATCAATGTGCGACTGGAAGGTAACCCCATTTTCTGTAAGTTTCCGGCTGTCAGCCAGGGAATATACCTGGTATCCGCCGCTATCCGTTAATATAGGTTTATCCCAACCCATGAAACTATGTAATCCCCCTGCCTCTTCAATGATCTCAATACCAGGTCTTGTGTAAAGGTGATAAGTATTCCCAAGGATGATCTGAGCCTGTACAATGTCTATCAAATCATTGAAATGTAATGCTTTAACGGTTCCGGCAGTACCGACCGGCATAAAAATAGGTGTCCGTATCAACCCATGATCAGTTTCAATGTGCCCTGCTCGTGCATCTGATTGATGATCAGTTGATTCGAGAGTAAATTTCATTGTTAATAAAAATTGATCAAAGATAAATTTAATTCATGGCGGAATGAATAATTTTGTTTCTCAATATGTTTGATTTTCCTTCAGAAACATCGATTCTTCAGATATTACCTTTCGCGGTTTTTATCTTGTTTGGGATATCATGGTTAATACAGATGATATACTACTGGTTTCTGTATAGCCGTCTGGCTTTTTACCGTGAAAAGGCCAAAGATTCAGGCACCAAACCGGTTTCAGTAATTATTTGTGCCAAGAATGAATACCAGAACCTTCTGCATAATCTCCCCCTGGTATTGGAGCAGGACTATCCCGATTTTGAAGTGATCGTTGTGAATGATGCTTCTGATGATGATAGTATTGAATTGCTCAATTCTCTCGCCCGTGAATATAAACATCTCAGGATTTTTGACCTGGAAAGGGACCTGAATTTCTTTTCCGGGAAGAAATTTCCTCTTTCCCTGGGAATCAAATCGGCCCAGCATGAGATCATCTTGCTGACCGATGCGGATTGCCAGCCGGCCAGCCCGCAATGGATCAGAAACATGCAGGCAAATTATGACAGCCGGACCGAAATCGTTCTGGGTTACGGTACCTTTAAAAGAACAGTGGGATTTCTCAACCAGCTCATCCGCTATGATGCTTTCCTGGTTGCCATGCAATACCTTTCGTTTGCGCTCGCGGGAAGCCCATATATGGGAGTGGGGAGAAACCTGTCTTATAAAAGGGACCTGTTTTACAGGGCAAAAGGATTTACCTCCCATTACAAGCTTAAATCAGGGGATGATGATCTCTTTATCAACCGGGCTGCAAACCGGAATAATACAAGAATAGAGATATCTCCCGACTCTCAGACCATCTCAACAGCCAAGGCAAGCCTGGTGCAATGGATCCTTCAGAAAAGAAGACATTATACGACGGCTCGTTATTATCGCCCTGGTTTTAAATTTCTGCTTTCCCTCGGTTATATCTCTAAGCTTTTTCTTTACCTGTCATTTGTCGCCCTTTTAATATTGAATTATAACTGGCTTATTGCTCTAATCGTTTTTTCAGTATTTTTTGCCAGCCATTGGGTAATTCTGACAATGAGTACTAACAAAATGAGGGAAAACGACCTGGCTGTGCTTTCTCCTATCCTCGAAATAATGTTAATGGCTTTGAGTCCTGTCATATATTTTTCCAATCTTATTATCAAACAGGAGAAATGGAAATAAACTTCAGGCTCACCGGAAAAGCACAAAGGGATTGCGAATTGGTTAAAGCTGCCCTGGAAAGGGGGGAACAGAATGCTTACGCGGAATTAATGAGGAATTACAGGGATTCATTGCACTTCATGATGTTGAAAATGACGAATAACCTTCAGGATGCCGACGATCTTACAATCGAAGCATTTGGAAAGGCCTTTAAAAACCTTCGGCAGTATGCGCCTGAATATGCTTTTAGCACCTGGCTCTTTAAAATAGCATCTAACAACTGCATTGATTTTATCCGGAAGCGGAAAATGAATGAGTCCGTCTCCATAAATCTAAGTGATCCGTCGGAGACAGGGGATGACCTTGCAGATATCCTTCCGGCAACTTCCCGGACGCCGGAAGAAGACATAATCAGGCAGCAGAAAATAGAAGCTTTGAGAGATATTGTTAACAGGCTGAAACCTCATTATAAGAAGCTGATCGAATTAAGATATTATGAAGAGCTCTCCTATGAAGAAATCTCTTTAGAAATGGACCTTCCCATTGGTACTGTTAAAGCGCAGTTGTTCAGGGCGCGGGAATTTCTTTTTCATATCCTTAAAAAACGTAATGATAAGTTCCAGGAGGAATAACATTCTACTGACAGATAGTTTTTTTATCAGAAAATTGAAATAATCTAAGATTAATGGAGTTATTTTGAATAAGTTAAACCTACAATTATCAGGATATGCAAACCATAAAACTTATCATCATTTTTCTACTGGGCCTTTTGTTGATTACAGGTTGTGGTAAAAAGAAAGAGCAGCAAATACTTGATTTACAGGCAAAAAATGCAAAGTTGCAGGCGGAGTTCAGTCAAAAGGATTCTACGCTGAATGAGCTCTTTGGTTCTATTAATGAAATCGAGAAAAACCTGTCGGATATTACTGCAAGGGAGAAGCTGATCACCGAAGCGCCTGTTGATGAAAAAAGGATGAACGTGGATGTCCGGGATAAGATCATGGACGAGATCATCCTCATCAATAATATTATGGAGGAAAATAAGAAATGGCTTGCCGTGCTGAAGGATCAACTGAAGAAATCCGATGTCAAGACATCTGCCCTGCAGGAAACTATTAAATTGCTCACAACAAAGCTTGAGGAGAAAGAACAGGAGATCTCAGGATTGAAGGAACAACTGGTAAAATTTAACTTTACTATTGAGGCACTGAATGCTACCGTTGATACTTTACGTGATGAAACTGCATCGCAATCCAAGGTGATCAGCCAGCAGGATGCTCTTTTAGGGGAAATGAACACGATCTGGTACATCGTTGGTACTAAGAAAGACTTGTCTGATCAGGGTATCATTGAAAAAGCAGGCGGCTTGTTCAGTGGTAACATGAAGATGAGTGAAATGATCAACCCGGATCACTTCACAACGGCCGATATGAGAAACTTGTCCCGTATTACTTTCGAAAGCAGCAAAGCCGAATTGGTTACCATGCATCCTGAAGGATCTTATAAGTTTTTGGAAGAAAAGGATATGTTCACAGGACTTGAGATCATTAATGCAAAGGATTTCTGGAAATCTTCACGTTTCCTGGTCATTATGACTCACTGATCCCATGGAGATAAATGAATTTCAATCAGCGATTCTCCGGGGAATAGTGGATGGCCTCCCGGAGCCCTGGCCTTATGACGACTCGGTTAGTCATGCACCCCGGCGGAAGGACATATTAACCCTGCAGGAAAAACGCCTGGCTCTGAAAAACGCTTTGCGGTATTTTAAACCGGAGCATCACCAGGTACTTGCCGGGGAATTTGCCGAAGAACTGGAAAAATACGGCAGGATTTACATGTATAGGTTCAGACCTGCTTACGCGATGTATGCAAGGCCTGCCCGGGAATATCCGCATCATTCCATGCAGGCTGCCGCCATTATGCTCATGATCCAGAACAACCTCGACCCTGCCGTTGCCCAGCACCCCCATGAACTCATTACTTACGGCGGAAATGGGGCTGTTTTTCAAAACTGGGCCCAGTATTTGCTGACCATGAAATACCTGGCTGAAATGACCGATGGCCAGACCCTGGTTATTTACTCCGGCCACCCGCTGGGTTTATTCCCTTCCCACCCCGATGCTCCCCGGGCAGTGGTTACGAATGGCATGGTCATTCCGAATTACTCGAGCCAGGACCATTGGGAAAAGTTCAATGCCCTTGGCGTTTCGCAATATGGCCAGATGACAGCCGGTTCTTATATGTACATTGGCCCCCAGGGGATAGTTCATGGCACAACAATCACGGTGCTTAATGCAGGGAGAAGGTTAAATAGTGAAGATGGAAGCCTTGCAGGCAAAGTTTTTGTGACTTCAGGCCTGGGCGGTATGTCGGGCGCGCAGGCTAAAGCTGCCGTGATCGCTGGTGCAATAGGAGTTCTCGCTGAAATCAACCCTATGGCAGTTGAAAAACGGCATTCACAGGGATGGGTCGATGAGGTTTACTACGACCTGGATGAACTTCTCACAAGAATTGAAAAGGCCAGGGCGGGTAAAGAAGCTGTGTCGCTTGCTTACCAAGGGAATGTTGTCGATTTGTGGGAGAAATTTGCCCAAGAGGATTTTAAGATCGAGCTGGGATCCGACCAGACTTCGCTTCATAATCCCTGGGCCGGGGGATATTACCCTGCCGGCTTGAGTTTCGGGGCATCCAACCGGATGATGGTTGAAAATCCTGATGGTTTCAAAGAAATGGTGAAAAAATCTTTGATACGCCAGGTGGCAGCTATTAATACCTTGTCTGCCAATGGAATGTATTTCTGGGATTACGGTAATGCTTTCCTGCTGGAATCAGGCAGGGCAGGAGCCGATGTTTTCAAAACCGACGGAACTTACCGTTACCAGTCTTACGTCCAGGACATTATGGGACCGATGTGCTTTGATTTTGGCTTCGGCCCGTTCCGCTGGGTCTGTACCTCGGGAAAACCGGAAGACCTTAAGATGACGGACCTTATTGCCGGCAATGTTCTGGAAGAATTGGCATCAGTTGCCCCAGCCGAGATCCGTCAGCAGCTTAACGATAACTTGTTGTGGATCAGGGCAGCAGAAGAAAACAAGCTGGTCGTCGGTTCGCAAGCCCGCATCCTTTACGCAGATGCGGAAGGCCGGATCAGGATCGCAGAAGCATTTAACCAGGCAATCAAAGAGGGGCGCATCTCCGCACCGGTTGTTTTAGGGCGCGATCATCATGATGTATCCGGGACTGACTCCCCTTACCGCGAAACATCGAATATTTATGACGGCTCCCAATTTACGGCCGATATGGCTGTGCAAAATGTAATCGGTGACGCTTTCCGCGGCGCTACATGGGTTTCCCTCCATAATGGCGGGGGTGTTGGCTGGGGTGAAGTGATCAACGGAGGCTTTGGCATGCTGCTGGATGGCTCTGCCGATGCTTCGCGACGTCTGAAAAACATGCTCTTCTGGGATGTGAACAATGGCATCGCCCGCCGAAGCTGGGCCAGGAACCAGGAAGCCGTTTACGCCATCAAAAGAGCAATGGAAACTGAACCGAAACTAAAAGTTACCTTGCCAAACATGGCAGATGAAAAGCTTATCGATCAGTTTTTTATTTGACGGTCAGCTTTCCGGTAAAGATCTTCCCGCCAACCATCACCTGGTACAGATACAGTCCTGGCTTCCACGAAGTCCAATCAAGCATGATCCCGTGCTTTCCTGCTTCCAGAATACCTTCATCTGTATTCATCATCACCGGTAAAAGTAATGGCCGGAAGGGAAACCAGTTCTTCATCCAGGTAATCCATCGATCCCGTCCATGCAAAGGTTTGAGGTGTGCCGGTGTTAACCTGGTAAATGATATCAACTGAGGTCATGGTAGTGCCTCCGACATTACGGATTTTCACTTCCGGTGTAAAGCTGCCACTGCAGGAAGTCTTTGGAAGATCAAACAATTGTTTAACCGTCGCATCGAATTCATATTCCGGAACAAAGTCAAGCAGGGGAAGTTTGGTTGCCTGGAAAATCTCTTTGGTGCTCTGGTCCTGGAGAAATATAACTACCTCACATTGTTCCGGAATCCAGCTGGGATCTACGGTAAACGGGATATCGAATTCCTGTGTATCACCGCCTGTAAAACTAACCGGTGTACCATTCTGGTTAGGGGCCATCAACCGGCATACCCAATTGACTTCGTCCATTCCCTGCCAGAATACTTCGATGTGCGATTCGGTGACAACAGTATGTAATTTGAGGTTTGTGCTTGTGTTAGAAGCCACTTTTACCAAAGTTATGTGAGCTGTGAAGTCAGTCAGACAGGTATGAGTACCCTCCACATCGATGGTGAAAGAGGATTGAATGGCCATTCGCTGGTTGACTTTGACAGAATACTGAGGAAACATGCTTTGCGTATTGCTTCCGCCGACAACCGCATTCAGCCCGTCGAAATAAGCGGTTGGAAAACCGGGCACGCCGTAATAACTGTTGCGTGCATTGGAATATGTATTAGCATAAGGATCGCCGTTATGATATTCAATAATGGCCACCTGGTATCCGTTCGCTATCAAATCATCGGCGCCCATTGCAGCTCCCGGGCAATACTGGCACCAGGTACCGGTCCCGATTTCAACTACTGCTTTATCGCGTGGAACCTGCTGGGCAACTGACATTAACGTGACCAGGAAAATAAAGATGAGTGTAAATAATTGCTTTTTCTTATTAGTAAAATGTATTTATTGTACAATAGTTAATTTTTGAGTGTGGATTTTTCCACCTATGGTCGTTTGAACCAGGTACAAACCTGGTTTTATATCTTCAATTGCTATCCTGATTGCCTGCGGACCGGCAGATAGCAAGCCACGTTTTTCAGTTTTGACTTGGCGTCCAACGAGGTCATAAACAGCAATGCTTACTTTTTCATTATTAAAAATGAAAAAATAGAGGTTGATGTAAGATGTTGCAGGGTTTGGATAAATATTGACGTTGGTTTCGCCTTCTTTTTCGGTAATCCCGACTTGTGTATTCACTTCAAAATAAGCGGAATCAATAGAACCAAAGGTAGTCCCGGTTTTAATATAGTTATTGCTGCCATAATATAATGCATAAAATCCCGGGATAACCAGGCCATCACCGCCGCTATCATAAATTTTAAAGATGTAACATTCAACATCTTCAAGTTGAAATGTCTCCTGGTAGATAGTGGTGGGATTGGCATAAGGCCCGCCTGAATAAACAACTTCACCAACTGAATTGAGGATTTCCCAGGTATTTTGCTGCGGATTGGCGTCAGTGCGCATCATGAGCTTCACGGTGAGAGGCGTAATCATCGCCCGTTCAAACATTTGGATCAGTGTGTCGTTTTTCGTGTACTCATCAGGCGAGCCGTTGGGATTGACCGAATAAGTATAGAAGTTGTTTTCATCAAGGATCTCAAAACCGGTCTGAGGCAGTATTAACTCAGTTGATTCCATAAAATCCAGGTTACCTGACCAGGGATATATATAGGTCGTTTCATCATTAATACGGTAATAAATGTCGACATTGGTCAATAGATTCGCACCGTTATTACGGATGGTGATTTTCGGCTCTATGGTGCCAAGACAGTTAGTTTCATTGATGTTCGATATCCCTATAAGATTAACTTCATTGTTGTAAAGCGGTGTCAGTGGGTCAGTGCTGCTATTCCCTGCCTGGTGGACCTCTTTGCTGGAATTGTTTTGAATGAAGCCTACCACGCCGATTTCATCCATATCATAGATGTTCTGCAAATGCCATGAGCCTTGCAGAATGAGGTAGTCGCCTGCCTGAAAAGAAGAGGGGAGGGGTGTTCCATCCTGATCGGGGACCATCTTTTTCATCACATCCAGGAAGTTTTTTTCTCCATTGGTCCCTGGTGGCGAAGAGAAGTTAATATGTTTCTCAACAACAACCATATGCGCAAGCAGGTTTCCACTGACGGCAGCCGTGGCTTCGATCATCATGTCGATGTAAATACTATCCTGATCCGGTGAAATACGGTGACTGAGAAAAATATTAAAAGGTGATGGAATGGCTGCATATTCATCAATAAGTGCCTGGGTATACCCATGAGGTCCGCCGGGATAACCGAATGTCGGGCCATTGGGGATATCCCCGTCAATGCATGCGGTAGGCACGCCATTAATCCCATAGTAAGCTACCCTGGCAAGGTTTTCCACCGTATTGTGGTTATACATCGGGTCATATCCGGGATAATACCAATGGTATTTGATGGCTGTCAGCTTGTCACGGTTCTGGTTAAGAAGAATGTCGAAAGCGGGATTTTGTGAAGCGCAGGGGCCGCATGAAGCATTGGTTGCTTCTTCAATAAGAACTAACCTGGCGGATTGTGCCTGAGAAAAGGATGACAATCCAACAACTAATGAGATTAAGATGTAAAACTTTTTCATTGGTATGATTTTTGAATTCATAAAGGGTGTAAAAATAAGAATAATTTCGTCGTTATTAAATAAAGAATCTTAGATATTTGAAGGATAATCTATGACTATTCTGCGAAAATCTGCGTAATCTGTAGTGAATAATTTCAATAGATACACAACTTTTTGTAATATTGCAATTCTAAAAAATAAACTATAAAAACCTGATTACTATGAAGAAACTTGTACTCTCACTACTATGCTTAACACTTTTTTCCGGCATTTTTGCCCAAAGTTTGTTATTAACTGATCAAAATGGAGTGAGCATTAATGCGGGTGCGACAATCCAGTTTCTCGGTGATCCGACCGATGAAGTCATCCAGGCTATTGTTTATGTGAAAAATATTTCAGATGTGACTAAAGATGTCAAGGTGAAAAAAATTATTAACCAGGGAGATACCCTTACAGGGACAGTTAATACTTTCTGCTGGTATTTGTGTTACGCTGATACTACTTACGTGAGCCCATATGCACAGACCATTCAGCCTGACTCCAGCAAGCAGTTTTCTGGTGATTATAACCCGGATACCATTCCCGGGATTTCAAAAATCATGTACGTCTTTTTCGATGTCAACAATAACAATGACTCTGTTGCGGTGGTGGTTGAATACAATGGAAGCCCTGCCTCAGTCAGAGATGACCTGATCAGCCTCGTGAAGTTTTCAGATGCTTATCCTAACCCAGCGATTAATACAGTTAATGTGGATTACACCATTCCTGAATCTGTTAATGAGGCCACGATCGCTATAACAAATATGCTGGGCTCAAAAGTTAAAGAGATAACCTTGAGCAATCACTCCGGGAAGGCCCGGATTCCGGTATTCGACCTTATCAATGGCATTTACTTTTATTCTCTTATGGCTGATGACCAGTTGATACTTACCCGGAAATTCGTGGTAAGGCGATAAAACAAGGCCGTTATTTAGGAGTGGCAACCAAATCAAAGTGCTGCCAGTTCATCATTTCAGAATGATTATTTATACAGGTCGGCTTGGTTTCTTCATTAAAGCCTTCCAGTTTTTGGATCGAATAATTGAGACTAGCTAAAATATCATACAATTCGGACCTTTCTTCAGGGGTCAGGTTCTTGTTACATTCAGAAATAATATTTGGCTTATAGGCCATCAAAAGAGGCTTTAAACTTTTAATTATTTCTTTATCGTAACCTTCTGTGTCAATTTTTATCAGCGATAATTCCGGCAGCAATTTCCCGTATTCTGACCTGAAAAAAACTTCTGGATTTTTCCCCTTGACTTTCAAAACGTGGTTATGGCCATGTTTTTGGTTTTTAATACTTTGAAAAAATCCCCCATTACAATATGAAGCATCTGAATAATTAAATTCGAATTCTCCGTCGTGATCAGTGGCAGCAAAACAAAGCGGAACAATGTTGATTTTGCTTTTATTTAATTCCGAATTTTTTTGAAGGATTTTGAAAACATGCGGATTCGGCTCCAGGGCTAAAACAGTCCCTTTCGGGCCAATCGCTAAAGCCATTGGTATGGTTGTGTCTCCGGTATGAGCTCCTATATCAATGGCTAAACCGCCACTTTTTGAATAATGCCTGAAAAAATTAACCATGCTTTGCGTAATTAATTTAGGTTGCTCATAAGGATGCAACCACTGGGCATACTCAATTTTTCCTTCTTGTTTAAGATCAAAAGTTTTTATTTGAAATCCATAATCATGAAGCGACCTTTTGGATTTCAGTTTTTCAATTTTCTTTTTGACCGAATCGATAAATATCATATTGTACCCCTTTGAAAGGAGGCAAATATAAACATTTATCAGCTTATGATTTTAATATTGAAAGCTCCGCTGTTAGTAGTGCCCATGATAGACAACCACAACGGCAGAATCATTTCTGTCCCCCTGGCAGTTTTAATGTCGCCAAGGTCAATGATGTTTTTTTCTATCCAGCCAAAGCTTTTCAAGATCAGGGCAACCTGTTTCTTCGCATCGGCATCATTGCCGCTCATGAAAGCATTATGATCGCCGTCTTTAAGCATAGCCGGGTTAACCATTAATCCGCACCACATCGTGTGAAGAGTTTTTACGACTTTCATACCAGGAAATGTCTTTTGAATTTCCTCTGCTAATGAGTTAGTGTTGCAGACTGATAAAGTAGGGGGCATGCCTTGCGAAAAATCAAGAGGATTAGAAATGTCAACGAGAATTTTACCATTAAGATTATTTTCCCCTGTACTTTTTAAGATGTTAATTGATTCCATGCCTTTCGTACAGTTAAAAACAATTTCCCCGAATGCGGCGGCATCTGCAAAAGTGCCGGCACTGGCTTTTCCATGGGGGTGTTTTGAAACAAAAGCGGCGGCTTTTTCATTGCCGGCTGTCCGTGAACCCATCATAACTATATGACCCAATTCAATTAATTTTGAACCGATGATATCTCCTACCATACCTGTCCCTAATACTGCAATTTTCATATTTTATTTTTTATTATTAGGTTAATTATTATTCCTACGGAATAGTGACAGTTATTTATAAACTGGTTGGAACTAAACGCTTGAAAGGATCATTTGTTCGAGGATTTTTTAAGTAAAATTTCCGGGGAGGTGTCGAATTATCCAGCTATCGCAATGCCAATCAGTTTTCCAATGCCAAACGTAATTGCAGCGGCGGCTAATCCAAAAATTACCTGGCGGAACCCGGAAAACCAAATACTCTTTCCTGTAAATAATGTAATCGCCGAGCCGATTAAAAACAATCCGACTGAACTCACTATCACGCTGATGACTATAGCAGGCATACCATTCGTGAACATGAAAGGGAATACAGGAATGATGGCCCCGATACTAAACAAAACAAAAGAATAGATAGCAGCTTCAATAGCTGAGCCTTTTAATTCTTCGGCATTGATTCCAAGCTCTTCTTTGACGAGGATTTCATAGGCATGATCTTTGTCTTTCATTAATTCTGCTGCCATCTGATGGGCCTGCTCTTCCGGTATTCCTTTGGCCATATTGATAAGTGCCAGTTCTTTCATTTCGCCTTCAGGATTTGTTTCCAGCTCATCCATTTCCAATTGCATCTGGTTTTCATGCAATTCCTGGGAACTTTTTACAGATATCCATTCTCCCAAGGCCATCGACAGAGCGCCTGCCAGGAGTCCTGCAATCCCGGCCAGTAATACACCGGTCTGGCCTGAAGTTGCGCCTGCTATTCCCATTACTAAACTGAAGTTTGAAACCAGGCCATCGTTCCCACCCAGAACTGCAGCCCTTAATGCATTTCCGCCGACTGAACGGTGCCTGCTTTCGAATTTTGCGAAATTACTGCCTGTAACTTTTATTTCTTTTTCAAGAAGAGAACGGAGGATTATTACATGATTCGTTTCATTGCCTGTAATAACAATATTGTTTTTCTCCTTATTTGAAATAATAGCACTTGAAATGCTTTTTTCAGTATCCATTAATGCACCTAAGACATAATTATAGCCAAATATTTTTCCTATCACATTGAGTGTCCGGGCCTGTATAGAAGGGCCAGGTAATTCTGTCAGGCCCGTTTTGCTTGCCTTTGCAAATGCCCGGGCATGACTTGTCTCAATTTCACTCATTTGCCTGAATACATGGGCAACTGTTTCGTCTGACTCATTATCGGCAAGTTTTTGGTATAAAAAACTCGCGTCAATCTCGGTTTGCAGGTTTTTATTTTTCATTTATTTAGTAAAGAAGGGAAAATCAGTACTATAAGGCTTACAGACAAATTAATATTTCTCAAAGATAGGATCAGCTCAAGTATTTTGCCAGTATAATTGCATCAACAATTCCCAAAAAAAGCAAATAAGTATAAGGATTTGCACAATTTATTGTAAAACCCCTTATTCTGTCCTGCTTAGTCACGATGATCCTTTTATCTTTCTTATTAAAATAGAAAATCCCCCATTTGTAATTGTCAGGATCGTCAGCAGGATCATTCAGGTTTTGATTGCTAAAGTCTTTTTTCATACCTTTAAAGATAGTGGTTTTAAACTCTATTTCTAAACTAACATTGATTTTTCAACGATAAAAATTAAGACAAATTTACTATACTTGCCAAAAAAAAGAGATTGATCATGTGGGTATCGGGACCGATTTTGACGGTGGCGGTGGCCTTGCCGACTGCGAGGATGTTAGCCAATTGGGTAAAATCACCCTTGAGCTTGTCAAACGTGGCTACACGGAAAAGGATATCCGTAAAATATGGGGTGGCAATATAATGCGTGTTATGCGCCAGGTGCAGCATATGAATCTCTGAAAAGCCTTGTTGCCAGAAATAAAAAAAAAGGTGCCTCAATTTTGAGGCACCTTTTTTTAAAGATTAATGTTTTGTGCTTATATTAAGATAACTTAACATTTACTGCATTTAATCCTTTTTTTCCTTCCTGAAGCTCAAAGGTTACTTTATCGTTTTCTTTGATCTCATCTTTTAATCCCGATACATGTACAAAGTATTCCTTGTCCGATGCATCGTCTTTAATAAAACCGAATCCTTTTGAATCATTAAAGAATTTTACTGTTCCTGTGTTCATAATGTATTGTAATTATTAATTTTGGCAAAGATACAACTTTTTATTTATATACTTACTTTATCTTCAATAAATTAAATTTTTCTTTTTTTAGTGCCTGTTTTAAAGGTTTTATATAATCTTTTAATACCAAAGTCAAAGTTAATCGGGAAAAGTGATCAGTTTTTCCAGCACCCCCAGGTTTACGGAATTTTCATGAAAACTCCCCATCCAGCGAATACAACGATTGGCATCAAGGGGTATTCCGATTACCGGGATATTGTATTTTTGACATTTTCTCATTCCCCATACTAATTCCGGGATACATGCAATACCTAAGATCCCCAGTGTTTCATTGGTTTTGATTAATGATTTCGCCTTCTTCTTCAGATTTCCGCCCATCCATATGTAAGCATTGATGTTGTTATCGTTTAAAAGGCGGCTTATATGATTCTGGTAGCAGATCTTTGAGCAATGTTTGCACCGGTAATCGAAACCATCACTGGATGCTTTACAGTCTGCCTTAAAATCTCTTAAGTAATGGGGGAGAAGGGCTATTTTTTTATCAGTATTCCTGAATCCGTTTGTGTATAACCGGTTAGTCAACTCAATTTCCAGCATATAAATGTGATATTGCAATTTTGTCGTTCTCAGCCTTCTGTCCCAGGATTTTAAAACAGGTAAACTCCTCAAATGTTCATCCACTTTCTCTGTATAATCAGGCAAAAATTTGTTCAGGAGATGGAGAATAAATGAAATCAATGTAGAATTTTCCTCTTTAACGCTGATTCTCTCTAAAAGACGCCTCTTGCTGCTATACGACTGAATAATCTGTAAAACACATTTTATATCGTCACATCTTTCCAATACACTTTCAGCCAAATTTTCAATTTTCTGGTAATAATGCGAACTTGTATCGCTTTTACCAAAAAGGGTATAGGTCTTCCCGTGAATCGGAGTATATGTCAATGGGAATATAAAGTTTGCCATTTATAACCGGATTTTCTATTTTTTCCGAAATCCATAACCATGCCACGATTCCTCCATGCCTCCAAGCTTCCATGCTTTGAACAACCAACTTTCATTTTCACACAAGGAAGTACAGCTATTTATCACTTTATTGACTACTTTTGCAGGCCTTTTAATGAATTATTATCCTGATAAGCGGCAAAGTAACTTTTCTATTATTCACACATCAGATTAATTATTAAATGATTACAGTATCGGATCTTGGCATCCAATTTGGGAAGCGTATATTATTCCAGGATGTCAATATTAAATTTACTCCTGGCAATTGTTACGGAATTATTGGCGCCAATGGCGCAGGGAAATCCACATTTCTGAAAGTGCTCTGTGGAGAAGTGGAAAGTACGAAAGGGACCATGGCATTCGGGGCAGGTGAGCGTTTATCCGTGCTTAAGCAAAACCACTCAGAATTTGACGATTATACAGTGCTCAATACTGTTTTAATGGGGCACTCGCAATTGTGGGAGATTGCGAATGAAAAAGACAGCATTTATGCCAAACCTGAATTTTCAGAAGAAGATGGGGCAAGGGCTGCCGATTTAGAAATGAAATTCGCGGAAATGGATGGCTGGAATGCTGAGAGTAATGCTGCCAGTCTTTTAAGTGGTCTTGGAATAAAAGAAGGGCTTCATGACAAGTTAATGAAAGAATTAAACGGAAAAGACAAGGTAAAAGTGCTATTAGCCCAGGCTCTTTTTGGAAAGCCTGATAATCTGCTATTGGATGAACCTACCAATGACCTTGATCTCGAAACGGTAAGCTGGCTGGAGAATTACCTTTCAAATTTTGATAATACGGTATTAGTAGTTTCACATGACCGGCACTTTTTGGATGCGATATGCACACATACGGTAGACATTGATTTTAATAAAATTCAACTTTTTGCCGGGAACTATAGTTTCTGGTATGAATCGAGCCAGTTGGCCCTAAGGCAGCTTCAAAATCAAAATAAAAAAGCGGAGGAGAGGAAGAAAGAATTGCTGGAATTTATTGCCCGTTTCAGTGCCAATGCTTCCAAATCCAAACAGACTACGAGTCGTAAAAAGATGATTGAAAAGCTTAATATCGAAGAAATTAAGCCCTCAACACGAAAATACCCCGGCATTATTTTTACACCAGGGCGGGAACCCGGAAATATCATCCTGGAAGTAAAAGGGCTTTCCAAACGCCTTGATGGCGAATTGCTGTTTAAAGATCTCAGTTTTACCATGCAGAAGAATGATAAAATTGTCTTTCTTTCACAGAATACACGGGCCATGACAGCACTTTTTGAAGTCATCAAAGGCCACATCGAACCTGACCGTGGTTCATATACCTGGGGACAAACGATTGTAAAAGCATATTTACCGCTTGAATATGAGGAATTATTTAATACGGATATCAGCATCACTGATTGGCTGGGCCAATTTTCAGAAGACACCAGCGAAATGTATCTCAGGGGCTTTTTGGGCAAAATGCTGTTTTCAGGGGATGAGATCTATAAAAAGGCGAGTGTGCTTTCGGGAGGTGAAAAAGTCCGTTGTATGATTGCGCGCATGATGATACGTAATGCCAATGTGATGATACTGGATACACCCACCAATCACCTTGACCTCGAATCCATCCAGGCATTTAACAACACACTTGTTAAATTCAAAGGTAACGTCCTAATGTCATCGCACGATCATGAGTTTATTCAAACGGTGTGTAACCGGATTATTGAGATCGGGCCAAAAGGTATGATTGATAAGATCATGGATTATGACGATTATGTCACGGATGAAAAACTGAAAGAATTGCGCAGCAAATTGTATTAAGCCTGACGATCAGCAACTCATTTCACCTGCATTTTTCTTGGCTGAAAGCAGGTTGTATGCGCCTTTTATAACGACTTTGCTGGTTTTAATGTCGAATCCATCAGGCAATACCACTTCGGTATATCCGCCATCAGTAACACCTTTATGTACCTCTATCATCCGGTATTCGGTAAATTGCTTTTCGTTTTCTTCTTTGTTTTTGTCGAAAATAAAAATGTAATCCTTATCGTCGAAATTTACGATAGCTTCGGAAGGCAGGGTGGTTACTTCATTACTTGACGCTTCTATTATAGCATTCACATACATTCCGGGAAAGATGTTTTTACAAATACCTGTTACGCTTGCATAAACCTTATAGGTTTTATCGTTGCTGATTGATTTCCCGGTTTGGTATATTACAGCTTCGTGCTGTTCTGTTTCGTTATTGATAAAGAAGCGTATTTTCTGACCTTCGGATACCTTATCGGCATCTTTTTCAAACAGGGTTAGTTCAAGAAAAAGCTTATCGCTGTTTATTATCTCAAATAAAACGTCAGATGGGGCAACAAACTTGCCGATATTTACATTTACAGTATTCACATACCCTGAAATGGGCGAAACTACAGCAACGGAACGGCTGATATCGTCTTCCTGCAAGTTTGACGGATTGATGCCGATAAGCGCAAGTTTCTGTTCCAATGCTTTCACCAGTGCTTTGAGACTTTTGTAATCAACTGTAACCTGTTGCAGGTTTTTTTGCGAATATACATCTTCCTTGTAAAGTTCGGTGTGCCTTATATATTCGGCTTCGGCGTATTCGAGCTTATTTTTTGCTTCCAGGTAATTTTGTTGAATGTCAACAAACTCCAGATTTTCGAGAATAGCCAGTGTTTGTCCTTTACTCACTGCATTGCCGGGCATTAGGGAGATGCTTTTTACAAATCCTCCCAATGGCATACATACTGTTGCGAGGTTTTGGGGCGCAACGGTAACAACCCCGCTCACTTTTAATTCTCCGCTCAGCGATCGCATTTCAATTGACCCTGTTTCGATATTGGCAAATTTAATCTGGTCATCCCTTAACTCGACAATATCATCGGGGAGTATTTCTACTTCTTTGTTTTCGGCTCCGTTATTTTCACCTCCGTTGCATGATACTAATACTATAAAGAAGGTTGAAATAATGGTGGTTGATATGAAACTATATTTTGTCATAATAATACTGGTTTAGAAGATTTTACCTGTAATAAATTCAATGTTAATGATGGTTTGGTTATAGCTGTTCAACGCATCGAGATAATTTTGTTTTATGTCCAAAGCCCTGTTAAGGTTCAATACGTAATCGAGGTAATCCATTGCTCCGGCCTTATAAATTCGGGTGGCTTGATCGATTATCAGATCGGCTTCAGGAACAGCCTGCTTTTCGTAATACTCCACGCTGTTGTTGTATTTAGCGTATTCACCCATTAACGAACGGTAATCGCCAGAAAGCGACTGACAGTAATAATTGGCGTTTGTTTGTGCAACCTGTTCTTTCAGCGCAGCTGCTTTTGTTTTAGATGTAAAAGGAACAAACCACAGTGGAATAGCAATTCCTGCCTGAAAGCCCGTGAATCGGTCGCCTGCACCAAATATGCGGGGTATTCCATTCACCTCCTGGATACCCTGCATGGTTTGGCTGAAATAACCGATGCTGAAATCGGGCATCATGCGGCTCCGCTCCAGTTTCTTTTCAAAGCGTGATATTTCAACCTGTTGTTGCACGTATCCTACCGAAGGATTACCGGCTATTGCCGTACTATCTTCATTCAGGGAAAAATCGACACGATGCAGCACGGTATCGGCAGGGCATATAGCAGATTCAGTATTTAAAAGCGTTTGCAGCTTCTGGTTATAAATGACCAGATCGGCTCTTACCTGTTGCAACTGGTTTTTAACTTCGAGGCTTTGCGACCGGGCGGTAATCATTTCCAGTCGGTTTGTTTCGCCTGTTAATGCCCTTAATTCGGCGGCCCTGAGAAAGCCTGAATATAAACTATCCTGGTAGGTAAACAGCTTTTGTTTTGAATAAAGGTAAGCCAGTTGCCAGTATACTTGCTTTACCTGGGTGGCAATTTCGAGTTGTGATGCCTTCAATTGCCATTCGCTGCTTTTCACATTCGCATTGGTGAGTTTGTGCTGGTTTATATAAGCCGTAGGGAAAGCAAACGACTGTGAAACGGTAAAGCTATTGTCTTTGGTGTATGAATTAAACTGCCCGTACTGGCCGTCGATCACCGTTTTAGGGATGTCCCACGATGAGCCTTTCAGGGCTTTCTGAACATCAACCGAATAAGCCGAAGAACGCACGGTCAGGTTACTGTCCAACGCCATCTGAACCGCTTGCTGCAAATTGATGGTTTTTGTTGGCTGTGCCTTTGTTGTATTGAAAAACGAAGAACCGGCAAGCAGAAACAATAGCAGGGCCAATTTTTTTAAAGGTTTCCGTTTGAAAGAAAACCTGAATTTACGTGAAGAAAAGATAATATAAAAGACAGGAAGAATAACTAAGGTTAAAAATGTAGCCGTTATAAGTCCGCCGATTACCACCGTTGCCAGCGGTTTTTGAACCTCGGCACCGGCAGAGGTTGACAATGCCATAGGAAGGAAACCTAGCGAAGCCACGGCAGCAGTCATGATTACAGGGCGTAAACGTATGTGTAAGCCCTTCAAAACCCGTTCTGTAATGTCGGTGATACCGTCTTTTTCGAGGCGGTTAAATTCGGCGATCAGCACGATACCATTTAACACTGCCACACCAAACAAAGCAATAAAGCCCACACCTGCCGAAATAGAAAAATTCATGCCCCGAAACCACAATGCAAACACACCGCCAATAGCCGACATGGGCACTGCTGTGAAGATTAACAGGGTTTGTTTTATCGAATGGAATGTGAAATACAGCAACACAAAAATCAAAAGTAAAGCCACCGGGACTGCAACAGATAACCTGGCTTTGGCAGCTTCAAGGTTTTGAAACTGACCGCCATACGTGAAATAGTAACCAGTTGGCAGTTGTATTTCTGTATCAATATTTTTTGTTACCTCCGCAATCACACTTTGAACATCGCGGTTACGGACGTTAAAACCAATGGTTATGCGGCGTTTGGTGTTTTCCCGTGAAACCTGGGCGGGGCCCGATTTTATTTCGATGTCGGCAATCTGTTCAAAAGGTATCTGCCCTCCATTGGGAAGGGCTACCGAAAGGTTTTTCACATCGTCGAGGCTTTGTCGGTAATCCTTATCTAAACGTACAACAAGCCCGAAACGCTTTTCTTCGTCAAACACAACTCCTGCCTGGCTGCCGGCAAAGGCAGTTCGCAGCACCCGGTTCACCTCACCAACCGAAAGGCCATATTGAGCCAGGCGGTCGCGGTCGTAATCCACTTGCACTTGCGCCAGTCCGGTAACTTTTTCCACGTTAATATCTTCAACGCCTTCAATATTCTGAATGATTTTTTCAACCTCAGCAGCCTTTTCAGCCAGGGTGTTCAGGTCGTCGCCGAATATTTTTACCGCGATGTCCTGCTTTGAACCGGACATAAATTCGTTAAACCGCATTTGAATAGGTTGCTGGAACTCGAATTTGACACCTGCAAGTAACACTAGTTTTTCTTCCATCTTCTCAACAAGCTCTTCGCGGGTTTTAGCGGTCGTCCACTCACTCTTGTCTTTGAGGGTAATTATATAATCGCCTGTTTCCATTGGCGTAGGGTCGGTAGGGATTTCGCCGGCACCGATTTTACAAACGGTATGCTTAATTTCAGGGAAATTGTCGAGCAGAATTTTATTGGCTTTTTCGACCATTTCGACTGTATGGCTGAGCGAGCCGCCCTGCAGGGTTATAACGCCTGCTGCAAGGTCCCCTTCCTCGAGCTGGGGTATGAATTCCCCGCCCAGGCGGGTAAATAGGAATAGGCTGAAAATGAACAAAAGAATGGCCGACACTGAAACAAGCAATTTCCGCCGGAGTGCAAAAGCAATTACAGGATTAAAGGCTTTCTGGAACCAATCCATTAGCCTGTCGGAAAAATTGGGTTTGCGTTCGGTCCTTTTGCTCAGGAACAAAGCCGAAGCCATCGGTACATAAGTAAGGGAAAGAATGGCAGCGCCCAGCAAGGCAAACGTTACCACCTGCGCCATCGGCCGGAACATTTTACCCTCTATTCCCACCAATGCCATAATGGGTAGATAAACAATCAGGATGATGATTTGCCCGAAAGTGGCCGAACTCATCATGCGTTTGGCCGACTCAAACACATTTTCGTCCATTTGCTGTTGCGAAAGCCTATTAATGCCCTGATGGTGGTGCTTGCTCATAAATAATCGATGGACCGCGCTTTCGACTATAATAACCGCCCCGTCTACGATAAGTCCGAAGTCGATGGCTCCCAGGCTCATCAGGTTTCCGGATACGCCGAAGAGGTTCATGAGCGACAGGGCAAAAAGCATTGAAAGAGGTATTACCGAAGCCACAATAAGCCCTGCACGAAGGTTGCCCAGCAGCAACACGAGAATGAAAACGACGATCAATGCTCCTTCGATCAGATTTTTAGAGACAGTGCCAATGGCACGTCCCACGAGGTCTGAACGATTCAGGAAAGGTTCAATTTTAACTCCTTTAGGCAACGACTTTTGAATGGAAAGAATGCGTGTCTCAACATCATCTATTACTTCATGGCCATTTGCACCTTTCAGCATCATGACGACACCACCGACTGCTTCGGAAGTGTCAACAACGAATGCCCCGTATCGGGTTGCACTGCCATATTGAACCGTTGCCACATCCCTGATCAATACCGGGATGCCCGAGGAATTGTTCTTTACTACAATCTTCTCGATGTCCTCCAGGGTTTTAACAAGTCCAATACCGCGAATGAAATAAGCAGTCGGTTTCTTGTCAATATATGCGCTTCCGGTGTTTTCGTTGTTTTTTTCGAGCGCATCAAAAATATCGGTAAGTGTCAGGTTCATTCCCCTGAGCCTTTCGGGGTTTACGGCAATTTCGTATTGTTTCACGAAGCCACCATAACTATTAATGTCCGCCACGCCGGGAGTGCCAAGCATTTCACGGCGTACAACCCAGTCCTGGATCGTGCGCAGGTCCATTGTGGTGTATTTTTTCTCAAATCCCTTATCAACAGCAAGACGATATTGGTAAATTTCTCCCAATCCGGAAGAAATTGGTGCAAGCTCTATTTTTGCAAGTCCGGCAGGGATTACATCCTCGGCTTCTTTGAGGCGCTCGCTCAACTGTTGCCTTGCCCAGTAAACATCAACGTCGTCTTTAAATACAACGGTTATGACCGACAACCCTAACCGGGAAATAGAGCGTAGCTCAATAATATCCGGGATATTGGCTATGGCTACTTCTATGGGTGCAGTAATGAAGCTTTCGACTTCCTGCACTGCGAGCGATGGTGCGAGTACGATCACCTGTACCTGGTTGTTGGTGATGTCGGGGATGGCGTCAATGGGCAAACGGGTTAATGAATAAGTTCCCCAGCCGATCAAGGCCAATACAAATAGACCAACAATAAATTTATTCTTAATCGAAAAATGAATGATGCGTTCTATCATAAAATAATGCTATAAAAAAGTTAATATATGCATTTACAGGTTTCCGGGTGCCGGTAACCATAAATGAAAATAACATAAAAAGTGCTGTATCAGCTTATTTTAGGCGGTTGCCAGATTCTGGTAAAAAGGGAAGAAACGTAAGATACTGAATTGTCAATTACCCATTTTTGCGGAATTGGGGAGTAATTGAATTGAATAATATTATATTGATACAAGACCGGTGAAGTACAGCAATCGCATGAACAAAAAGGCGAGCAGTGGTCAAAGCCATCATGATGGCAGTCAGCTGTGCTTTGGGATAGTTCAGTTTTCTGCAATTTATTATCCTTTGGAGCATCAACACATGGAATGATAGTGAGAAACAAAATGTAAAGGGATAATATGGAAGCAAATAATTTCATAAATCAGGCTGCAAATATAAACGATAATGCATCCGACATATATACTAATCCTTAAAATCTTTCAAGTCAGCATAGCCTGTGTGCGGTTAAAAACACCGGCCGGCATTTGCGCTTTATTAGGGTGCGTAAAAAATTAGAGAACGGTTATTCCTAACTTCCGGCCTAGGCCTTCTTCAAATATTTTAAAAAGCGTTGACAATTGAATGTCAATTTTCCCATTTTCAATACGAGAGATATAGCTTTTTTTTGTACCAATTTTTTCGGCCAGGTCATCCTGGGTAAGGTGTGCAAGTTTTCTGGCTTCTTTTATCATTTCACCTATAATAAAAGCCCTTGAATTTTGTTCGAATTCATCTCTGGCAGGGCTTCCAAGCTTGCCATACTTGATATCCAATAATTCGTCGAATGTGGTTGCTTCCTTTATCTTTTTCATTTTTTAACTTTTTTCATCATAATTATTGATGCATTAACTTGAGGGCGAAATCAATTTCATTCTTTGGTGTCTTTTGGGTCTTTTTCTTAAAACCATTAAATAAGACAATAATTCTACCCTGATCAAAGCAACAGAATATTCTGTAGTTGTTATGCAGGTGATGGATTCTAATTTCAAAAAGCCCTTCTGTTCCATGAATATGCTTTAAAAATGTTTCTGGAACCATGTCCAATTTACTACTCCCCATTCTTTAGACCACGATTTTGCTTTTCTTAATTGAATTTATTAACTCTATTTGTATTGATATTGCTGTTAATTTCGGGAAATAACTCGAAGAGTTATTCTCGATATTAACAG
>JALNZD010000013.1 GCA_023229505.1 Bacteroidales bacterium
GCATCTTGTTTTGGAGTTTTGGTTTACAACAAAGCAGATGCTTTTCTCTTTTGTCTTCAGCCTATTAAGCAGGTTTTTACAAACATGTTATTGTTAATTTCATCGTAAAATTTTACCGGAGTATTGATATTATAAGTATTTGAATAAATAATCAAACTAAAAAGATCATATCATAAAGGACTATATGCCTTTACAAAGCATACAATTTATCCAATAGATAATGATCTTGGGTTGGGTTCAGTTATTTTAAACAATCCAAAGAATCCTTGTAAGATACTTTGGGGATTAATTGCTGAACAAAGATAATGTTTGAAAGATGACTTGCAACATCTACAGGTTAATATAGAATTGGTCTAAATATGATTGGTGTGTACTCCAATACTATTTTTGCTCATCGTTTTTTAAATATTACCTATCCGCTTTTCTTGTGGTTATTAAAGCCATGTAATCACTTGAAAGGCATTCAATATATTCAATTTCCTTCTGAGCATAGAGATACGAAATCTCATAAAAGATAATTGCTCTCTCTTAAATACTATAAAACCTTACGTATAATATTTCGCTTTCTTTATAGAAGCATAAGAAGCTCTGGTGGTTATCCCTCAGGGTTTATACCTGAAAGATATTAAAAAAAGACATAAAGTAGTTTATACCACGAAGTTTCTTATTAAGGTGAGTTTTAGAAACAAATCTAAATGGACAGTTAAATTAATAAATATAAAGACCTCTTTAATAAATTAAAATATGCCACGCGGATTTTGTTATTCAAATAAAATAAGTACCTTTGCAGCCCGAAATTTATAAGGATTAAAGTCATGAAAAAAAATATTCATCCTAAAGATTACCGTTTCGTCGTTTTTAAAGATATGTCTAATGGTTATACATTTATGACCAAATCCACAGCTAAATCTAAAGAAACGATTCCATGGGAAGATGGTAAAGAATACCCACTGATTAAATTGGAAATATCCAATACATCCCATCCTTATTTCACAGGTAAGATGAAACTGGTTGACACAGCCGGAAGGGTTGATAAATTTAAGAGCAGGTATAAACAGCATTTCGACAAGAAAGAAAACCCAACCGAATAAAAAGGTTATTAGTCATAAATCAGTCCTTTGCCATCGCAAAGGGCTTTTTTTTTTAATTTTACTTTAAAATATCCCATATGAATTTCATACTGTTTGATAATTTTCGAAGAAGTAATTTATTCCCGCTAACCTACATTCGCCCGGTTGCTGATATCAGGATCGGTATAATGACGATCAGGGAAAAATGGGAAAAATACCTTGGGCAGGCGACATCTACCTTAACAGAAAACTATCTCCGGAAAAAATATCCTATTTTAAGAGAGGAAGACAACATCATGATTAACGGATCAGTTTGTCCGAACGAGGATCTGGTCGGTGAAATTTTATTACTGAAAACCGGAGAAGTCCTCTTTCAGGGTGATGCGATCATTGCCATGCGTCTACATGCCATTGAACTTGATAGCCTTGATGAGGAAAATGTTGATAAAGTCAACATGGTTGAATCAAAGTGTCACTTTTTAAAAATCCATCATACATGGGATATTTTCACTCTGAACGGTCAGGCTTTAGGCAATGATTTCAGTTTGCTCACCAGTCAAAGAAAATCAGAACCTGTAAGTAAAACGAACCAGGTCATTGGAGACAGAATTTTCCTGGAAAAGGGCGCAAAAGTGGAATGTTGTGTCCTGAACTCTGGCACTGGACCGATTTATATCGGGAAAAATGCTGAAATCATGGAGGGAAGCCTGATCAGGGGTCCCTTTTCTCTCGGAGATCACTCAACTGTGAAGATGGGGGCAAAAATATATGGACCCACTACCATCGGGCCTTTTTGCAAAGTCGGGGGGGAAATCAACAATTCAGTCTTCTTTGGATATTCCAATAAGGCCCATGACGGATTTATGGGGCAGTCAGTTATCGGAGAATGGTGCAATATCGGGGCTGATACCAATACTTCAAACCTGAAGAATACCTACGATAATATCAAGCTGTGGAATTATGCCGACGAAACATTTGTGGAAACAGGCCTTCAATTCTGCGGGCTGATTATGGGCGACCACTCCAAGTGTGGCATAAATACGATGTTTAATACCGGGACTGTGGTCGGTATAAACACTAACATTTTCGGTGCAGGTTATCAAAGGAATTTTGTCCCAAGTTTTATCTGGGGCGGAGCTGGTGGATATAAAGCTTACCATATCGACAGGGCAGTGTCTGTTGCAAAAAAAGTATATGAACGCCGTAACCTTGAGTTTAATCAAATAGAAGAAGATATTCTGCGTGATATTTATAATTTGACAAAAGACCCATTATCCTGACCAATACCCGGAAAACCATGAGGACCGAATTGATTCAGGTTATTTGGCACACTAGTTGACATCTATAGTCTCTTATTTAAAAATATTCAATGTCATTATATGGCTGCAGTCTTAGCTTGATAAAAAATGAAGGACAATATGGTTTGGATTAGAATCATAACTGACAATTTGACACAAATTTTTATGGATAAACTCTTCAATATAAAAAGCTTTTCGGAAGGTTTGGATAATGATACCGAATTTATTCCTCTTCTTTCTTCGGAAGAAGAGGAAATTATGCAAGCTGAAAGACTCCCCGAATCATTACCTATTCTCCCTTTAAGAAACACTGTCCTGTTTCCCGGAGTCGTCATTCCTATCACAGTCGGACGTGATAAATCCATCCGGCTTATTCGTGAATCATATCGCAATGACCGGACGATAGGTGTGGTCGGTCAGAAAGATTCAAATATTGAAGATCCCGAACAAAAGGATCTTTACCAGGTTGGCACCGTTGCGCATCTGATCAAGATCTTACAAATGCCTGATGGCAATACTACCG
Organism: Bacteroidales bacterium; assembly: GCA_023229505.1. Classification (NCBI taxonomy): domain Bacteria; kingdom Pseudomonadati; phylum Bacteroidota; class Bacteroidia; order Bacteroidales; species Bacteroidales bacterium. The sequence goes on from JALNZD010000013.1 coordinate 2,892, forward strand.
TCATCATCCAGGGGAAAAAACGCTTTGAAATTGAACACTTTATTCAGGATGAACCTTACTTCAGGGCTAAAATAAAAGATCTTACCGATTTTGATAAAAACCTCGAAAAGGATGAGCACTTTATTGCCCTGATCGCTTCACTTAAAGACCTGGCCATACAAATCATCAAACTTTCACCTAATATTCCGTCAGAAGCTGCTTTCGCCCTAAATAACATCGATAGCCCTTTTTTCCTCGTCAATTTTGTTTCTTCGAACCTGAACATCGAGCTGGTCGACAAGCAAAAGCTGCTGGAAACGCCTGATCTCATGAAGCGGGCCAATGATGTGCTTACCGCCCTGGCAAAAGAATTGCACATGCTTGAACTAAAAAACCAGATCCGGGATAAAGTTAAACTTGACCTGGACAAGCAACAACGTGATTATCTTCTCAGCCAACAATTAAAAACAATCCAGGAGGAATTAGGTGGAAGCCCGCATGAACAGGAAATCAGCGATATAAAGGCACAAGCCTCCAAGAAGAAATGGTCGGTTAAGGTTTCAGATACATTTGAAAAGGAACTCAAAAAACTTCAACGCATGAACCCCCAGGCAGCTGAGTATTCTATCCAGATGAACTATCTCGAAACCATGATAGAACTGCCGTGGAATGAATTCACCAAGGACCGTTTTAATCTAAAAAAGGCCCAGCAGGTGCTTGATGAAGATCATTATGGTCTGGAAAAAATAAAAGAAAGGATCATTGAACACCTGGCCGTTCTGAAACTTAAAAATGACATGAAGTCGCCCATTTTATGTTTCGTCGGGCCTCCCGGTGTTGGTAAAACTTCGCTGGGTAAATCGATTGCCAGGGCTTTAGGCAGGAATTATATCCGGGTTTCATTGGGTGGTTTGCGTGATGAAGCGGAATTAAGGGGACACAGGAAGACTTATATCGGTGCCATGCCGGGCAGGATTATCCAGAGCCTCCGCAAAGTCGGATCAGCGAACCCGGTTTTCGTCCTGGATGAAGTGGACAAAGTCAGTGGAAATAACTTCCAGGGAGATCCACAGGCAGCGCTTCTTGAAATCCTCGACCCGGAGCAGAATTTCGAGTTTTACGATAATTATCTTGAAATCACTTTTGACCTTTCCAGGGTTATGTTCCTGGCTACGGCAAATACGCTTTCCACTATTCATCCTGCCTTGCGCGACAGGATGGAAGTCATCGACCTGAGCGGGTACCTCCTGGAAGAAAAGGTTGAAATTGCAAAGAAACACCTGGTGCCCAAACAGATCAGAGAGCATGGGTTAAATGAAAACCATGTAATATTCAGTAAAAAAATACTGGAAAAAATCATTGATGATTACACGAGGGAATCAGGAGTTAGGTCCCTTGAAAAAGTTATAGCGAAAATTATCCGTAACAGGGCTAAATTCGTGGCCATGGAGGAGGATTATAATCCAAAAATTAGCCTGGAGGACCTTGAGAAGATCATGGGTGCGCCACGCTATCAGAAAGACCGTGATACCCGTATCGATGTGCCCGGTGTTGTGACCGGCCTGGCCTGGACAGCAGTGGGAGGGGAGATACTTTTCGTGGAAGTCAGCCTGAGCCGGGGGAGAGGAAACCTGACCCTTACCGGCAACCTGGGAGATGTGATGAAAGAATCGGCCACAATTGCATTGGAATATTTAAAATCACATGCTCCAAGCCTTGGCCTCGACCCGGCCATTTTCCAGTACTGGAATGTACATGTTCATATCCCCGAAGGCGCTACACCCAAAGATGGCCCTTCGGCCGGCATTACTATGTTAACAGCGCTGGCATCTGCCTTCACCCAAAGGAAAGTGCGCTCAGACCTTGCTATGACAGGGGAAATTACCCTGAGAGGGAAAGTCCTGCCAGTTGGAGGTATTAAAGAAAAAATTCTTGCCGCTAAAAGGGCAAAGATCAAAAATATTATTCTTTCAGTTGAAAATAAAAAAGATATCGAAGAGGTAAAGCCAGATTATATTGAAGGATTGAATTTTATTTATGTTGAAAAGATGATGGATGTGGTTAACCACTCATTGCTTAAGGAAAAGGTGACACACCCCCTCGACCTTGACGTGATAAATGAACCTGTTAACCCTGCCATGAATAACTGATCACTGTTTTAAGTTTTTTCATATACTTGTGCTAAATTCCAACAGGATGCATAAGTATTATATTTTACTTTTTATTTTCACCGGCTTATGCTCTTGTAAATCTCCTTTCAAGAATGATCCGTCACTGACCGTATTCCGGTATAATGAATTTTCCAATATTACATCCCTGGATCCGGCTTTTGCAAAAGACCAGGCAAATATCTGGGCATGTAACCAGCTTTATAATGGATTGCTGCAACTTGATGACCATCTTCAAATCCGCCCCTGTATTGCCAAAGAATGGCAGGTTGACAGCAATGGGACAACATATCTCTTTCATCTCCGGACCGATGTGTTTTTTCATGACCACCCTGCTTTCCCAGGAGGAAAAGGAAGGAAGGTCTCAGCTCATGACTTCGTTTTCAGTTTTAACCGGATACTTGACCCGGCTTTGGCCTCTCCTGGAACCTGGGTTTTCAGCAAGGTTGTTCACCTTGATAATGAATTCGCGTTTCTTGCAGTTGACGATTCGACATTCCAGATTCATTTGTCCGAGCCATTTCCGCCCTTTTCCGGCATCCTGACCATGATCTATTGCAGTGTTGTTCCGGAAGAAGTAATCAGATTACAGGGGGCAGACTTCCGGCGAAATCCGGTTGGAACGGGACCATTCCGCTTTCGGACATGGAAGGAAAATGTAAAATTGGTCCTGGTTAAAAATGACCGCTATTTCGAATTCGAACAGGAAAGCCGGCTTCCTTTTCTTGATGCAGTGGCGGTCACATTTCTGATCGACAAACAATCTGCCTTTCTCGAGTTTGTCAAAGGCAACCTTGACTTTATCTCTGGCCTTGACCAATCATATAAAGATGAATTATTGACCAAAGAAGGGCAATTGCGGCCAAAATATCACGACAGATTTAATATGTTGTCTCAACCTTACTTAAATACTGAATATCTTGGAATTTTGGTCGACACAACTCTTGAAATCGTTAAAAATAGTCCACTTAGACATAAAGAGATCCGACAAGCTATCAATCATGGTTTTGACCGGGGAAAAATGATCCGATACCTGAGGAACAATATAGGGTATCCAGGGCTTTATGGGATCATTCCTCCCGGCTTACCCGCTTTCGACTCTTCCCTGGCAGCTTATGACTATGATCCTGCCAAAGCAAGGCAACTTATAAAGAAAGCCGGGTACTTAAAACCTGAAGACATTCCTGAGATAACCCTTCATACTACTTCGGAATACGTTGATCTCTTTAAATATCTGCAGCAACAATTGGAAGAAATCGGCCTTAGAATAAGGATAGAGGTTAACCCTGCAGCTACGTTGATGCAAATGAAAGCCTTTTCGAAGATAAATTTTTTCAGGGCTTCATGGATTGCGGATTATCCGGATGAAGAAAACTATCTTTCACTTTTTATAAGTAAAAACCTGGCGCCGGCTGGTCCAAATTACTCCCGCTTTCAAAGCAAATACTGCGATTCCCTGTATGAAAAATCCCAAAGAACCAGCCGGGACGAAGATAGAATAGGAATTTACAGGGAAATGAATCAGGCAGTGATCAATGATGCCCCGGTTGTTATCCTTTATTATGACCAGGTATTAAGGTTTACTCAAAAAAACATACAAGGCCTTGGTACTAATCCTTTAAATTTACTTTCTTTGAAGCGGGTAAAAAAAACCAAGTGGTAATGATGAAAAGAATTGATCCTTATATTATTGATGAAAGCGTATTCCGTTTGCTGGATAAGGACTGGATGCTGATAACAGCAGGGGTTAGCGGTCATTTTAACACCATGACCGCCTCATGGGGAGGTTTTGGTATACTCTGGCATCAGCCCGTAGCATTCATTTTTGTGAGGCCCCAACGTTACACTTTTCAATTTCTTGAGCAATATGAATGGTTCACTCTTTGTTTTTTCGGACACGGTTATAAAGATATTTTAAACTTTTGCGGATCCAGATCAGGCAAGGATACGGATAAAATAGCCAAAACAGGCTTAATACCAGCGGAAACAGAAAAAGGAAATATTTATTTTCAAGGTGCCCGCCTGGTTTTCGAATGTCGGAAACTCTATTACCAGGACTTGCAGCCCAGTCATTTCCTCGATCCTGAAATCGAATCCAATTATCCGGGAAAAGATTATCACAGGATGTATTTCGGAAAAGTAGAAAATAGCTGGATAAAGGAAGATAATAGTTTAAAATGAAATAATCTTGTTAATTTTACATATCCCTTCTGCAAAGCACGATGAATCTTTTTCAACAAATCAGGATAAATACAGGCAACTACTTTCTGAATAAAGGAATTGCCTCACTTAAGAGGAGCAAAAAGCTTGTCAATATTAATTCGGCTGGCTCAGTAGGCATTCTTTTTGAATTGACCGAAGAGTCAGTTTACTATTCTATTCAAAAGTATTTTCAAAAATTTCAGGAAAAGAAAATTAAAGTGAGAGCGCTTGGTTATGCTAGTAACAAACTGGTAACCAATCATTTTCTCCCGGTTCTTTCATTCGACTTTTTTAATAACAAACAGATGAATTGGCTATATATTCCAAAGGCACAATGTGTTCAGGACTTTGTGGATACAGAATTTGATATTTGCATCAATATTGCATCTGAAAAAGTATTTCCATTGAAATATATTGCAGGTATGTCTAGAGCCCGGCTAAAAGTGGGGGCATACAGCCATGAAATGCCTGGCAAACAATATAAAAAGCTGGCTTTGATCTATGACATTATGCTGCTCGCAGAGGATAATCATGACCAGATAATATTTCTTGATAATATTCATGAATATTTAACTATGTTAAACCCGAAAGAAAATGTCTGAGCTTTTTAAGGGAACAGGAGTTGCAATTATCACCCCATTTCATGATTCCGGAAATATCGATTTCGGCTCTTTCGAAAAAATCATTGAACATATAATCGGAGGAGGGGTCAATTATATCGTGGCTCTTGGAACCACAGGCGAATCGGTCACATTATCACGTGATGAAAAGGTTGCAGTCTTTGAATTTGTCGTGGAAATAGTCAATAAACGTGTTCCTGTGATTGCCGGGTTGGGGGGGAATAATACCCAGGAGGTCATTAATACTATTAAAGCAACTTCTTTCGATGGTATTGATGCAATCCTTTCCGTTTGCCCTTACTATAACAAACCACAGCAAAAAGGCCTTTACAGTCATTACAAGGCCATCGCAGGTGCCTGCCCGGTTCCGGTTATCCTCTATAATGTCCCCGGAAGAACAAGTATGAATATTTCAGCTGAAACAACATTAAAGCTTGCCGGGGATTTCAACAATATCATCGGAATTAAAGAAGCTTCGGGAAACTTGCTGCAATGCATGGAAATCATTAAAGATAAACCTCAGGATTTCCTTTTGATTTCAGGAGATGATGCACTGACACTTCCTTTGATCGCATTGGGAGCCGATGGAGTAATTTCCGTTGTTGCCAATGCTTTTCCACTTCAATTCTCCGATATGGTAAATCTTTGCCTGAAAGGTAAATTCGCGAAAGCAAGAACCCTTCACTTCGACCTTCTGAGATTTACGAATGCCATATTCATGGATGGGAACCCGTCGGGTATTAAAGCTGCTATGGAGATGATTGGCCTCTGCAAAAGTAATGTCAGGCTGCCTTTGGTTAAAGTCAATAAAAATGTCCATTCTATTATTGCAGAACAGGTCGAAATTTTACTTAAAAACCAAGTGGAAATAAACTGATCTTTTAATCGAAGTTACTGAAATGAACCTATGAAAAACCTGATCATTAAATTCGCTTTCATAATCTTCCCGCTTATTTTAATCAACTTGGTTTCTTTTAGTCAGACAAATGCAAAAGAAGAGGTATTAAACCAGCTATACGAAAAAGAAGGGGAGCAGTATTTTTCCTTTCAATCTGCCAATCGCGCAACTATCCAAGAATTAAGCCGAATCATTTCCATAGATAATGTTGAAGAAACAGGTATAGTTTATGCTTATGCAAATAAAAAAGGATTCTCCCGTTTTCTTGATTTCAGACTCCCTTATGAAATATTACTACATCCGGGTGATTTCAATGGATTTCTTAATATGAAATCCCACATTGATATCAGGAATGTTGAGGAATGGGATTTCTATCCAACCTATGAGGCTTATGTCGATATGATGTATCAATTTGCGGCAGATTATCCTTCACTGTGCCAGATTGTTTCAATTGGGACATCTGTGCAGGGAAGAGAATTGCTCATGGCAAAGATTTCCGACAATATCGGGATTAGAGAGAATGAGCCACAATTCCTGTATACTTCTACCATGCATGGGGATGAAACCACAGGCTATATCTTAATGTTAAGGTTAATAGATTACTTGTTGTCTAATTATGGCTCTACTCCAAAAGTGACCAATTTGGTCGATAATATTGAAATTTGGATTAACCCTTTAGCTAACCCTGATGGAACTTATGCCGGGGGGAACGACACCGTCAGCGGGGCCAGGAGGTATAATGCCCTGTGGGTTGATTTGAACCGGAATTACCCGGATCCTGAAGACGGACCACATCCCGATGGCGAAGAATGGCAGGCCGAGACCCTGCATTTCATGGAATCAGCAGAAAACAACCACTTCGTTTCCTCCGCCAATTTTCATGGGGGGGCTGAAGTCTGCAACTATCCATGGGATACCTGGAGCAGACTGGCAGCGGATGATAATTGGTGGCGGTATGTTTGCCATGAATATGCAGATACCGCCCAATTTTTCAGTACGCCAGGATACATGTCGGGTTTTAATGACGGCATAACAAATGGCTACGCCTGGTATAGCATTTCAGGTGGGCGACAGGATTACATGACTTACTTCCATCAAGGAAGGGAGTTTACCCTTGAAATTTCAAATAATAAACTGTTGGAGCATGAATTATTACCTGCTCTTTGGGATTATAATTACCGGTCGCTGCTTAATTATATGGAACAATCCACTTTTGGCCTCCGCGGCACCGTGAGAGACTCAGTTACCGGCATGCCGATAAAAGCTGAAATATATGTCTTGCTGCATGAAAAAGACAGTTCATGGGTTTATACTTCTTTCCCTAACGGGAATTACCACAGGCTTTTGTTTGCAGGTAACTATACCGTGAGATTTTCAGCACAAGGTTATCTTACTGAAGTAAGAAACAATGTTTCCGTTGCTAACCGACAGGCAACCATTTTGAACGTTGAGCTTGTTCCCGAAGGTGTCGGTGGCATTGATAATAACCAGATCAGTAAGATGATCCGGATTTATCCAAATCCTCTTCACGGTGATGTCATGTATTTTGAATCTGATGTCTTGGTGAATCAAATTGCTGTCTATGACCTCGCGGGTAAAGAAATATGTCAATTGAAAATCGACAATTCATCCCGGGCAATAAACTTGCCGGATCTTAATAACGGTTTGTATTTCTTTAGGTTTTCGACTGAAAAGGGTACCGGAATAAAAAAGATTGTTATAAACCGCTGAGCAGGATAAAGAAGCCGTGCTAAACCTTCATGGCCTTGATTTTGCCATCCGAGTAATCGCCGGCATCAAGCTTTTGCTTTACCTGGGCAAAAGCGTTTATTGTATATTCTACATCTTCAAGCGTATGGGCTGCAGTTGGAATTAGCCGGAGCATGATTACACCCTTCGGTACCACTGGATAAACCACTATGGAACAAAATATGTTATATTTTTCGCGCAATTCATAAGTGATTTGGGTTGCTTCACTTACTCCTCCGGAGAAATAAACCGGCGTAACCGGTGATTCAGTTTTACCGATATCAAATCCTTTTTCCCTGAGCCCTTTCTGCAATGCATTAACAACTGTCCATAGTTTCTGCCTTAGCTGTGGCTCATTTCTTAGAATTTCCAGCCTTTTAATCGCCCCTATAGTCATTGCAACGGGTAATGATTTTGCATAAACCTGAGATCTCAGGTTATACATAAGGAATTTTATCACCTCTTTCTCTGATGCGATAAAACCACCTATACCTGCGAAAGCCTTGGCAAAAGTGGCAAAATAGATATCAATCTCATCCTGGACACCAAGATGCTCACCTGTACCCTTGCCGGTTTTGCCCATAGTGCCAAAACCATGCGCATCATCAACCAATAACCTGAATAGATATTTTTTCTTCAATGCTACGATTTCTTTAAGATTTCCAAGGTCACCTGCCATGCCATAAACGCCTTCTGTAATAACGAGTATCCCGCCACCGGTTTCTTGTGTGATCTTGGTTGCCCTCTCCAATTCTTTCTCGAGGTTCTTCATGTTATTGTGCGGGTAGACAAACCTTTTCCCGAAGTGCAACAACATTCCATCAATAATACAGGCATGAGCATCCGAATCATAAACAATCACATCTTTCCGGTCGACAAGAGACTGGATCAGGGAAACCATTCCCTGATAACCGAAATTCAACAGGTAAGCCGACTCTTTTCCAACGAATTCGGCTATCTCTTTTTCAAATTGTTCATGATATACCGTTTGGCCTGACATCATCCGGGCCCCCATTTGGTAGGCCAGGCCATACTTTGCCGCCGCTTCTGCATCAGTTTTCCTGATCTCAGGGTGATTAGCCAATCCCAGGTAATTGTTAAGGCTCCAGACAAGCCTCTCCTTTCCCATGAATGTCATTCGGTTAGAGATTTCACCTTCCAGCTTTGGGAAAAAATAATATCCATGGCCAATTTCATAATACTTACCCAATGGCCCCATCTTTTCTGTAATCTTTTTAAAAATATCCACAGCAATTGATTTTAATAGTTACTTTTAAGTTTATTTCAATATTAAGCGGCAAAATTATCAATTATTCGCTTTCGTTCAAACGATTTGACAATGATAATAATTGCCTTCCCTTCACGTTATCAGTAATCTAAAAATTTGTAATTTTGCCCGATGTTTTTTAGCCGCTTTAAAATATACATTCTTTTAGCAATACTGGTGCTGGCAAGTTGCGGAAAGCATCAGAAATTGATTAAAAGTACCGATAACGAGGCAAAGTATGCCGCTGCTGTTGATTACTATGAAAAAAACGACTATTACCGTGCACTGCAGTTATTTCAGCAATTGATCAATTTTTACCAAGGAACGGAAAAGGCCGAAAAAATGCAGTTTTATTATGCTTATTGTTATTATCACCAAAGGGATTATGTCCTGGCCAGTTATTATTTCAAACGATTTGTGAATAATTATCCGAGAAGTGCACTCGCTGAAGAAGCGATGTTTATGAATGCATATTGCTACTTTCTCGATTCCCCGAATTCAAGCCTTGATCAGACTAATACTTTAACGGCCATTAAGGAATTACAGTTATTTATCAACCTTTACCCCAATAGTGCCAGAGTTGAGGAAGCAAACAAACTCATTGACCAGTTGAGGGCAAAATTGCAGCGAAAAGACCTGGACATAGCTAACCTTTACTTGAAAATGAGGCTTTATGAGGCAGCGATCTCTTCTTTTAAAAATATTCTGAAAGATTTCCCGGATTCAGAATATAAGGAGGAAATCCTTTTCTCTATTCTCAAATCTTATTATAATTACGCCTCATTCAGCATAAGCGTGAAGCAACCAGAGCGCTATCAGTCAGCGTTGGATTCCTACAACGAACTTGTATTCCAGTTCCCGGATACTAAGTATCTCAAAGAGGCTAAAAATATGAACCGGGATGTACTGGATCATGTCCAGGGCAGGTCTTCTACCAAGAAAAATTCTGATATTAATTAATTTCAACAAGATGGATTATAAAAAAGTCAAAACAGATCCTGAAGCTGTGACCCGCGACACGCGTAAATTCAGCGAACAAACAGCCAATCTTTATGAAACAGTTGTTATTATTTCCAAAAGGTCGAACCAGATTGCCCTTGAGCTGAAAGACGAACTAAATAAAAAAATTGAGGAGTTTGCTACAACAAATGACAATCTGGAAGAAGTCTTTGAAAATAAAGAACAGATCGAAATTGCCAGGTTTTATGAACGTCTCCCAAAACCTACATTGATCGCTGTTAATGAATACCTGAACGATCAGGTATATTTCCGGAATCCACACAGGGATATAAAAAAGAAGAAATCGCATTAATCTGGTAAATGCTGAAAGATAAAAAAATAGTCATCGGGATTACAGGAAGCATAGCTGCCTTTAAGATTCCAATCCTTGTCCGTCTCTTTAAAAAGGAAGGGGCAGAGGTTAAAATTATGATGACCCCGGCAGCCAGGGATTTTGTCACCCCTTTGACCCTTTCAACCTTGTCCGGTAATCCGGTCATTATTGAGCCATTTAATCCTGAAGATGGCACATGGAATAGCCATGTCGAGCTTGGACAATGGGCTGATATATATTTACTCTCGCCGGTTTCAGCCAATACTCTGGCTAAAATGGCCCATGGTATAGCGGATAATTTTTTTCTTACGGCTTTTCTATCAGCTAAATGCCCTGTATTCTTTGCCCCGGCTATGGACCTTGATATGTTCAGGCATCCTGCCACTCAAAAGAACATTGAAATCCTTCAGTCGTATGGACATTATCTGATCGATCCGGCAGTTGGTGAGCTCGCAAGTGGATTGAGCGGTGCCGGTAGAATGGAAGAACCCGAAAATATCTTTCAATTAATTAATGACTTCTTTTCCGAAAAGAAAAGCAAATTAAGTGGCAAAAAAGTTTTGGTAACTGCAGGTCCGACAAATGAAGCCATTGATCCGGTTCGCTTTATTGGTAACCATTCTTCCGGCCTAATGGGTTTTTCTATTGCAGAAGAATTTGCAGCAAAAGGGGCAGATGTAACCCTCGTTACAGGGCCTGTTGCTTTAAATCTTGAGCACCCTGGCATCAGAAGGATCGATGTAACTTCTGCCGATGAAATGTTTGAAGCGTGCATGGCTGTTAAAGATGTTTCGGAAATCATTGTAATGGCAGCTGCTGTGGCTGATTATAAACCCGCAGTGCAGGCCACTGTTAAAATTAAAAAGTCTGAATTTAACCTTGATCTAAAACTTCGACCTACCCGCGACATCCTGGCAGGGCTTGGAAAAGAGAAAAAATCAGGTCAAATCCTTGTTGGATTTGCTCTTGAAACCGATCATGAAGAAGAAAATGCCAGGAAAAAACTGGAAAGCAAAAATCTGGATATCATCGTTCTGAATTCACTGTGCGATGAAGGCGCAGGCTTTAAGACCCCAACCAATAAAGTGACTGTCCTGTTCAATTCAGGCCGGATCCAGCACCTCCCGCTTAAATCCAAAAAAGAGATCGCACAAGATATTATTAATAGTATCGAATCAATAATTTGATAATCAAATTATTGACATTTATAAGTTAATCTTCAATCTTATGTATAAAATATTTATATTGTTGATATTGAGCTTATTTATGTTAACAGTACAGTCACAGGAGTTTATTTGCAATGTGGAAGTCAGCAGTCAAGAAATTCAAGGGTCTGACCGCAGGGTATATGAAACCATGAAAAATGCTATTTATGAATTCATGAATAACCGCAATTGGACAAATTACAATTTCAAGTACAATGAAAGAATTGAATGTTCCATTCTGATTAATATAACAGAACGCCCTTCGCCGGATTATTTCAGGTTTGATATGACCTTGGCCTTGCGCAGGCCAGTTTTTAATTCATCTTATAATTCTGTCCTGTTCAATTATATTGATAAGGATATCGATATAGAATATATTGAAAACCAGCCACTTGATTTTAGTGTTGGAATGTTTTCAAGCAACCTTACTTCTGTACTGGCTTATTATGCTTATATCATGCTGGGACTTGATTTTGATTCTTTTATGCTTAACGGGGGAAATCCCTATTATGAAGCAGCCTTGAATATTGTTAATACTGCACAGAATACCAATTATACGGGATGGAAATCCTCCGAAAATACCAGGAACAGATTCTGGTTGCTCGAAAACCTGACTAACCCTTCCTATGCTGGTTTCCGTAGTTTTTATTATGAATACCATTTAAAAGGACTGGATGTGATGTACGAATTTCCTGAAAAAGGCCGGCAAACCATTTTAGCGACTTTGGAATATCTCCAAAAGATCAAGCAATCCAGGCCAGGTTTACTATTCCTTCAAATTATCGCTGATTCCAAAAGAGATGAGTTAGTTAATATCTTTTCTGATGGGTTAGCTACTGAGAAAACAGCAGCAGTGAAAATCCTGAATGAAATAGATCCGGCAAATGCAATGACGTACCAAAAAATCCTTCAGAAATAAGTTGCCAGGAATATATGCTTATACATCTTTCCATAGAAAATTATGCACTGATTGATCACCTTGATATCAGTTTTTACCAAGGCTTTACAGCTATTACCGGTGAAACAGGAGCAGGGAAATCGATCCTGATGGACGCACTCGACCTGGTACTAGGGAAAAGAGCTGATACTCAATTTCTACTGGATCCTACACGGAAATGCATTGTGGAAGCAACTTTTTCGGTCGCTAATTACAACCTCCAATCATTTTTTGATGAGGCTGGAGTGGATTTTGAAGAAATTTCTATCCTCCGGCGTGAAGTAAACCCCAATGGGAAATCAAGGGCATTTATCAATGATACACCTGTCGCGCTGGGACATTTAAAGATATTAGGGGATTTGCTGGTTGATATTCATGCACAACATGCCACTACTTCATTGCAAAATCCCGGCTTCCAGTTATCAGTTATCGACAGTTTTGCAGATTTGGAAATAGAACTCTCTGATTACCAAAGGTATTTTCAGGAACTTAAAAGCAGCAGGCAATTATTAAAAGATCTCATCGAACAGGAAATTAATGCGCGTGCAACCCTTGATTATAAACAATTTATATTCGATGAACTGGCGCTTGCAGAAATATTGCCGGAAGAACAGGAACAGTTGGAAGAACAGCTTACCTTGATAACCCATGCGGAAGAGATAAAAAGTAACCTTTTCCAGGTTCAGGAATTATTGAACAACGATGAAAATAGCTCTCTGAATCTGCTTTCACAGGCAGAAACAAATCTTCACAGAATTTCAGTTTATCATCCCGATCTGGAACAATTAACTGAGAGGCTTCAATCAGATCTGATTGACTTAAAGGACATCAGCCTTGAATTAGCCCGCCTAAATGATAGCATTGAGTTTAATCAGGAGCAATTGAACTTGATCCAGCAAAGGCTCGATTTGCTCTATCGGCTGCAACATAAACATCACGTCAATTCAAATAAGGAATTACTTGAAATAACTGAAAATCTGAGCGCAGAACTGAATGAATATTCATCAATCGAAAATCAGATTAAAAATATTGAGAACCAGGTCAAGGCGCAGGAATCAGAGCTTAAAGCAAGTGCGGATATATTGACGCTCAGAAGAAAGTCTGGTTTTCCTCTATTGGAAAAAGAGATAATTTCTTCTTTGAACCATCTGGGTATGCCGGAAGCCCGCTTTGAAATAAAACATTCTAATACCCATGATTTTAGTATGAGTGGGCAGGACAATATCGAATTTTATTTCAATGCCAATGAGGGTCATTCACTGAAACCACTCTCTGAAATTGCATCAGGTGGGGAATTGTCGAGGGTCATGCTCAGCATAAAATCTATCATTTCTGCAAAAAAGCTCCTTCCAACCATTATTTTTGACGAGATCGATAATGGCCTTTCAGGTGATGTTGCCGGTAGGGTAGGGGATGTTTTATCATCCGCCGCTGTATACATGCAGGTTATAACAATCACTCATCTGCCTCAGATTGCGGGAAAAGCACAACATCATTATTCGGTTTTCAAACAAAGTAAAAATAATGTCACTTATTCAAATATAAAATTCCTTGACCATCAGGAGAGGGTTGCTGAACTGGCCAAGATGATCGGAGGCAGGGAAATTACTGTTGCATCCATTGCGGCAGCTAAAGAATTATTAACATCACCCTCAGAAATTCTCTAAGATAAAAACAATAAATTTTGTCAAAATGTCTTATAACCTCTTAAAAGGAAAAAAAGGAATTATTTTCGGAGCCCTGGATGAAAAATCAATTGCCTGGCAGGTCGCATTGAAGGCTTACGAAGAAGGGGCAGAATTCACCCTTTCAAATACCCCGATAGCAATGAGATTCGGGACGGTAGATGAATTAGCCAGGATTTGCAATACTATTGTGATTCCGGCAGATGCTACCAGTGTCAGTGACCTGGAACAGGTTTTCAGCAAGACGATGGACTATTATGGCGGCAAGATCGATTTCGTGCTTCATTCGATAGGTATGTCGATGAATGTCAGGAAAAAAAGGGTTTATAATGACGTTGATTATGAGTATTTCAAAACTACCCTTGATATTTCTGCGCTATCATTTCATAAACTTCTGCAGGTAGCTTTCAGAATGAACGCCATCAAAGAATGGGGCTCAGTGGTAGCATTATCCTATATTGCGGCCCAGCGAACACTATATGCATACAACGATATGGCTGATGCCAAAGCGCTGCTCGAATCCATCGCCCGAAGCTTTGGTTATATATATGGCAGAGAAAGAAAAATCAGGATAAACACTATTTCACAATCACCGACCATGACCACTGCAGGTAGTGGAGTCAGGGTGATGAGTGGCCTGATGGATTTCACCGAGCGGAATTCGCCTCTTGGAAATGCAACGGCAGAAGAATGCGCAAACTATTGCATAACGTTGTTTTCCGATCTGACAAAAAAAGTAACTATGCAAAACCTCTATCATGACGGTGGATTTTCCAGTATGGGTATGAGTTTAAGAGCTATGGAAATGTATAACAAGAGCTTTAACTGCGAGCATTGTTAAGATTAATTGACAATTGCGATTGGAGAAATCAATAATCTTTTATATTTGTTAGAGAATTCACTTTTTACGCTAAAAATATAATTCATATTCCCTTATGATTAATTTTCAGTTAGATACAAGACACCAGGAAATCATCGAAAAGTATCGTGATTTTTCCAATCGCTGGATTATTCCCAACCGGATGAAGTACGATGCACTGGCAGAATTTCCCTGGGATATCGTTCGTGCCGCTTATGATGAGAAGATCATCCACGCATCCGTGCCTGTTGAATATGGGGGGCAAGGACATAACATCCTCGACGGGGCACTTGCTTCTGAAGAATTGGGATATGGATGCACCGGGATTGGCATTTGCGTCGATGCCAGCACATTAGCACTAACCCCGCTTTTAATAATGGGTTCCGACGAACAAAAAAAACGCATTTTCGGTGAGATCTTTGAAAAAAAGAGTGTTGCAGCATATGCACTCACTGAGCCCAACGCCGGATCAGATGTGCAGGGTATCAAGTCAACTGCAATAAAAAACGGTGACAAATACATATTAAATGGTCACAAAAGATTCATAACCAATGGTGAAGTAGCTGAGTACATTACTGTATTTGCCCTTGCTGATCCTGAACGCGGTTCACGAAGCCTGAGCGCTTTTGCGGTTCATAAGGACCTCCCTGGTATTACTATGGTCTCCCGGCTTGATAAAATGGGTCAGCGTGCCTCCGTCCAGAATGAAATCAAGTTTGAAAATGTTGAAGTAGCATCGAAGAACCTTATTGGAGGAGAAGGTTATGGCTTTTTAATCGCCATGAAAACTTTCGACAGGACCCGGACGGGTGTTGCAGCAGCAGCAGTGGGAAACGCCCAGTCGGCTTATGATTATTCCAGGGAATGGGCTAAAAAAAGGATTCAGTTTGGTCATCCGGTAACCAACTTACAAGGTGTAGCTTTCATGATAGCGGATATGGCTACTGAAATTGAAGCGGCCAGGATGCTTGTTTGGCGGGCTGCATGGGCCTATGATACGCAGCAGAAAGATTTCTCGAAGCTATCTGCTATGTCGAAATATTTTGCAACTGATGTTGCAATGAAAGTCACTACCAATGCCGTACAGGTTATGGGTGGAGAAGGATATTCAAAGGAACATCCTGTTGAAAAGATGATGCGGGACGCTAAGCTTTCACAGATTTATGAAGGGACCAACCAGGTCAACAGGCAGGTTGTTTCCAAACATGTCCTGAAATAAATTCCTATCAGAAAGTATAACGGGTGTCGTAAATAAGCCTGTCGGCAATCCTCCGGCGGGCATCTTTTACATTAACCGGGGCGACCCGGGTGAAGATATCGAGGGCACGGTTCAATTTCTTCTGCAAATCTCCTTCTTCAAAAGAATTCACAGCATCTTTTCCCGCTTTGGTCATTTTTGCAGCAGCGTCATATACAAAAACATCCAGGATATCCTGATAAATACTGATATGTTTTTTATCAAAATATTTCCTCATTTTGTCAACCCGCAGTAGCGTTGATTCAGATATATAAAGCTGTATCATCATATCGGCGACATTCATCATGATTTCCTGTTCAATGATCAGGTCTTTCCTGTATCTTTCGGAAAAAGCATGGATGACCAATAATACTGCTTTTTTGAGATTATTAATATAATGGAATTTCTCTTCAAAATACCCTGGGAATTCCGGTTCAATATCTTCGAGAAAATCGATAGATTCGAAAATGGCCCTGGCTTTTCCAAAGAGATCAAAATCACCTTTCTGGCCTTTTTTAATGGCAGAATCAGCAGCAAGGAGCCTGTTGATCTCATTAGTGCCTTCGAAAATACGGTTTATCCTGGAGTCACGATAAGCCCTGTCGATAGGGGCTTCTGCCGAATACCCCATACCCCCGTAAATCTGAACGGCTTCATCGACCACGAAGTCCAGGACTTCGGAACCATACACTTTTAGCATGGCACATTCGACAGAAAACCTTGCAATAGCTTCAATCTCAGCCTTTCCTTTTTCCAGGCCGGCTGCCATGTTCATTTTTGCCGCTTCTTCAATATTCATGCTGGTGCGGTAAACAGCAGATTCATTGGTAAAAGTCCGGATTACCTGTTCTGCCAATTTATGTTTGATAGCGCCAAAACTGGAAATCAGGGAACCGAATTGCTTTCTTTCATTGGCATAGTTAACTGACTGATTGATAGTGCGTTTGGCAGCCCCTAGCACAATCCCGCCAAGTTTTATCCTGCCCATATGGAGGATGCTTAATGCTATCCTGAAACCTCCCCCGCGACAACCTAACAGGTTTTCGACCGGGACTTTAACATCATTGAAGAAAATCTGTCGCGTGGAGGATCCTTTGATTCCCATCTTATTCTCTTCCGGGTTCATGCTGATTCCTGGCAGATGGCTTTCGACAATAAATGCACTGAGCACCCTGTCGTTGTCAATCTTTGCAAAAACCGTTAAAACATCAGCAAACCCGCCGTTAGTGATCCACATTTTTTGTCCGTTAAGAAGATAATGCTTCCCATCATCCGTCAAAATAGCTTTGGTTCTGCCTGAATTTGCATCTGAACCCGCATTTGGCTCAGTAAGGCAATAGGCCGCAATCCATTCTCCGGTTGCCAGTTTAGGTAAATATTTACGTTTCTGTAATTCGTTCCCATAATATACAATAGGCATCGTGCCAATACCGACATGGGCCGAATAAGCCACCGTAAATGAATAACCTGCTCCCAGTGACTCATTTGCACGCATGGATGTCAGGAATGACTGCCCGAAACCTTCATATTCCTCCGGAATAGAAATGGCAAGAAGCCCGAGCTCACCTGCCTTGCTAAGTAGTTTCGGCATCAGCCCTAATTCCTGCTTGTCAATCCTGTCAAGCATAGGAAAAACTTCTGACTCAAGAAAATCATCACAGGTTTGTGTGATCATCTTCTGTTCTTCATTAAACTCTTCAGGAATAAAAATATCTTCAGACGTTACTTCTTTGACTAGAAAGTCACCACCAATAGTGTTTTTACTATCTTCCATCATGCCATGTTTTGATTTTGCGGCAAAGATAAATAAATAATTTCAGGCTGCTCTTTGACTGCAAATATGTGTACTTCCAGCCAATCATTGCTAACTGGTAATAATATTTATACTGCATATGAATATTACTTTCATTAGTTTTTGTGATAAAGAAATAAACAATAATGTAGTTAATAAAATGGATTTTAGAGGAATAATTATCGGTGTTGGCATCTTAATTATCCTGCTTATCCTCGCAGTTCGTTTCAGGAGAGTGATAATCCTGGCATTAATCAGGATGATTTATGGTAAATTTAGTTACGAGTTCTTTCACAATTATAAAAAATATTTTGTGAGGAGCCCATATCAATATTGCTTCCGCGATGAATTTACAACCCATTTGCTTTTTATAGTGTCCAAAAATGAAGAAATGCCTTCATTTAAAACTAAAAAAGAAATTTACTTTGAAAACACACCTTATTTTATCAATTATAAAGATTTTTTAAAGAAAAAAGGGAATCCATATTGCTTCAATGCATTCGCCTTTAATCAACCAGATTTCGTGATTAAAGCCCTTGGATATCAGGCAACGATAGCAGGGAGCAAGGCGATTCTCGTTTTCTATTTTATGAATGATTCCTTCTTTATGGGTGAATATATTTTCAAGAATCCAAAAAATGACATAAAAGCCAGTTTGACTGCTCATTTCCTTGAAGTGAAAGATCTTTCAGGAAATAATTTTTATATAGAGAATACCAAAGATCAGATAATTCATTATCAAAATACTGGTTTCACCGTAGATATCAAGTATCTCAACAAGGAAAACAAAGCTATTATTGAGAACCTGAAGCAATACTATATTAAGGTCACGGGGAAAAAATTAGTTATGGAAGCCTGAAAAAGGATTGCAGATGTTTATCTGATCAGTAAATTGCGGTTAGAAACAATACATCAGGGTTTTTGCGTACTAACCTTGATTTCATCCGACTCCTGGTCATAATCAACCATTATAACAGATCCTGGTTCAATCTTTGTTTTGATGATTTCTTCCGCCAATGGGTCTTCAAGATATTTTTGGATCGCTCTCTTCAATGGTCTGGCTCCAAACTGAACATCCCAGCCTTTTTCAACGATATAATCCTTTGCTTTGTCTGATAATTGAATGGTGAAACCAATATCTTCAATACGCTTAAAAACGTACTTCAGTTCAATTTCAATAATTTTGTGAATATCTTCAATGTCAAGTGATTCGAAGATAATGACATCATCGATACGGTTAAGGAATTCAGGGGCAAAAGTTTTTTTCAGAGCACTCTCGATAACTCCCCGGGCAAAATTAGACCGTGTGGTCCTTTTTGCCGAAGTGCTGAACCCGATCCCTTCTCCGAAATCCTTTAGCTGACGGGAACCAATATTCGAGGTCATAATGATGATCGTATTTTTAAAATCGACCCTGCGGCCCATACTATCGGTAAGCACGCCATCATCCAAAACCTGTAGAAGCAGGTGAAAAACATCCGGGTGAGCTTTCTCTATTTCATCAAGCAGTACAATGGAGTATGGTTTTCTTCTTACTTTCTCAGTCAACTGGCCGCCTTCTTCATATCCGACATATCCCGGAGGAGCGCCAATAAGGCGGGAAACAGCAAATTTTTCCATATATTCGCTCATATCAACCCTAATGAGGGTATCCTCAGAATCAAAGAGATATTTTGCCAGAACTTTTGCCAGATGGGTCTTGCCCACACCGGTTGGTCCGAGGAAAATAAGCGATCCGATAGGCTTTTTGGGATCTTTCAGGCCGGCCCTGTTTCTCCTGATGGCTTTAACAACTTTCTTTATTGCTTCATCCTGCCCAATAACTGATCCCGCAAGTTCCTGTTCCATATTAACCAGCCTGGTGCCTTCATTTTTCGCGATCCGTTGAACCGGAATTCCAGTCATCATGGCAATGACTTCCGCCACATTGTCTTCAGTAACCAGTTCCCGGTTGATCTTAGAATCTTCATCCCATTTTTTCTTAGCCAGGGTAAGACTATCCTGAAGCTTTCTTTCCATATCCCTGTATTCGGCGGCTTCCTCAAATTTCTGGCTGTTGATGGCCCTGGTTTTCTTCTGGCGGACTTCCTCTATCCGGCTTTCGATACTTATTATATCTGAAGGGACGTGAATATTGGTGATATGGACACGGGCCCCCGCTTCATCAAGAGCATCGATTGCCTTATCCGGCAGGTATCTGTCGGTAATGTATCTGTTCGTGAGTTGCACACAGGCGAGGATTGCCTCATCTGAATATTTAACAAGGTGATGGTCTTCGTATTTTTCCTTGATATTATTAAGAATCTGGAAGGTCTCCTCTGTAGTGGTCGGGTCGACTAATACTTTCTGAAATCGTCTCTCAAGTGCTCCGTCTTTTTCAATATATTGCCTGTATTCATCAAGGGTAGTAGCCCCGATGCACTGAATTTCCCCACGGGAAAGGGCAGGCTTGAACATGTTTGATGCATCGAGTGAACCGGAAGCATTACCTGCACCGACAATTGTATGGATCTCATCGATAAAAAGGATGATATCGGGATTTTTCTCCAGTTCATTTAAAACGGCTTTCATCCGTTCTTCAAACTGTCCGCGGTATTTGGTTCCCGCTACCAATGAGGCCAGGTCAAGTGAAATGATCCGTTTATCAAAAAGTGCACGCGAGACTTTGCGCTTCACGATCCTGTCTGCCAATCCTTCAGCAATAGCTGATTTTCCCACTCCAGGCTCACCGATCAGGATAGGATTGTTCTTTTTTCTCCGGCTCAGTATCTGAGCTATCCGTTCAAGTTCCTTTTCACGGCCAACAATTGGGTCAAGGCGGCCTTCCTCGGCAGCTTTGGTTATATCACGGCCGAAATTATCAAGCACCGGGGTTTTTGATTTAGAGTCAGTGGGCTTTCTGGTGGCATTCCCGTAGCCTCGTCCGGCTTCTTCTGCATCTTCATCAGCAGGGTCGCCTGGTAAATCATCAGTGGGATCTGTTCGTTCATCTGCTTCTTTACCCTTAAGAATCTTTTTCAGTTCGTCCCTTACCGTATCATAATCGATGCCACTTTTTTCAAAAAATTTCGTAATAATATTATCCTCGTCACGCAGTATGGAAAGTAAAAGATGTTCAGTGCCAATAAGTTCACTGTTAAACATTTTCGCTTCCAGGTAGGTTATTTTCAAAGCTCTTTCCGCTTGCCGGACCAACGGGAGATTATCAGCATGACGAAGAGTTTCTCCCGGGTTAGCGACAGCTTTTTCAATCATTTTCCTTACTTCGTTCAGGTCCATTCCGAAATACTTCATCAGCTGCACTGCCAGTCCTTCACCTTCACGGAGAATCCCCAGTAAGAGGTGCTCCAGTCCGATATAATCATTTCCAAGCCTGAGGGCTTCTTCCCGGCTATATGAAAGGACATCTTTAACTCTTTGAGAAAATTTAGCTTCCATCCGTTAGTTTCTGCAATCAGTATAATTGTACAAAATTAGATAAAAACATCTATAATACCGGAATTTAAATCTTTCGATGATTCTGTTAAACAGTCCTGAGCATAAAAAGTTCAAACATTAGCATCTGAATATAAGGTATAACAAATCTAATATAGCAATCAGCCTTTTTTGGCATTGATGCTTTTTAAATATAAACAAACAGCTGTTAGTAATAAAAAGAGTCAAAAAAGACGACCCATCTTACAAAAAATGAGTAACTTCGCACCGAAGGCACGAATAGAACAAAGTGTTGATAAATAATGTTTTAACGAATAGTATGCAGCCAGAAGAAGAAAAAATAATTAAGGTTAATATTGAAAGCCAGATGAAGACCGCTTATATTGATTATTCAATGTCGGTCATCGTTTCACGTGCGCTCCCTGATGTCAGGGACGGGCTTAAACCGGTTCATAGAAGAGTTTTGTATGGAATGCTGGATTTGGGAGTGCTTGCAAACAAGTCCTATAAAAAATCAGCCAGGATCGTCGGGGAAGTACTTGGAAAATATCACCCGCATGGCGACACCTCAGTATACGATGCAATGGTTAGAATGGCCCAGGAATGGTCATTGAGATATCCTTTGGTAGATGGCCAGGGTAATTTTGGCTCCATCGATGGCGATTCCCCTGCTGCTATGAGGTACACCGAAGCAAGGTTGCGCAAGATCGCTGAAGAATTGCTCGAAGATATCGATAAAAATACGGTCGATTTTCAGCTGAATTTTGACGATTCGCTGGAAGAGCCAAAAGTTCTTCCGGCTAAGATTCCTAACTTGCTTATTAATGGCGCATCCGGGATTGCTGTCGGGATGGCTACCAATATGCCTCCGCATAACTTATCCCAGGTAATTGATGGTACTATTGCCTATATTGATGACAAGGAAATTACCATCGAGCAGTTGATGCAATATATTAAAGCACCTGACTTCCCGACAGGAGGGATAATTTATGGTTATGAAGGAGTAAAGGAAGCTTTTGAAACCGGCCGGGGACGCATTGTGGTCCGCGGCGAAGCCAAAATAGAGCCGACACCCGGCGGCAAAGACAGGATTATCGTTACAAGCATTCCTTACATGGTCAATAAAGCTGAGATGATTCGCCGGACAGCAGAATTGATAAATGAAAAGAAAATTGAAGGGATCTCTGATATCAGGGATGAATCGGACCGTACTGGTCTCAGGGTTGTATATGAGCTGAAAAAAGACGCTGTTGCCAATGTCGTCCTGAATAAATTATATCAAATGACGGCCCTTCAAACAGCATTTAATGTCAATAATGTCGCTTTGGTTCATGGCAAGCCCAAAACCCTGAATCTTAAGGACCTGATTCATTATTTTGTAGATCACAGGCATGAGGTAATCGTCCGCAGAACCCAATATGAATTAGAACAGGCTGAAAAACGGGCCCATGTCCTGGAAGGGTTACTGATTGCTCTTGATCACCTGGATGAGGTGATTGCCCTGATCCGTGCCAGCAGGACACCAGACGAGGCAAAAGAAGGTCTGATCAAAGAGTTCCAGTTATCTGAGATACAGGCAAAGGCCATTCTTGAAATGCGCTTGCAAAGGCTTACAGGATTGGAACGCGATAAAATAAGGCAGGAATACCTTGAGCTGCTTAAGCAAATTGAATATTTCAAGTTGGTTCTGTCAGATGAACCATTGAGGATGAAGATCATCAAAGATGAACTGGCAGAAATCAAGCAGAAATATGGTGATGAACCCAGAACAACTATAGAATATACAGCTGAAGACTTCCGGATGGAAGATGTGATACCCGATGAAGAGGTAGTCATAACCATTTCACACCTGGGATATATCAAACGTACGCCCCTGGTGGAATACCGGAGGCAAAACCGGGGTGGGAGGGGAGCCCGTGGAAGCGACCTGAGAGGGGAGGACTTCCTGGAACATTTGTTTATTGCCAGCACTCACAACTATATGCTTTTGTTTACTGAAAAAGGTAAGTGTTTCTGGCTCAGGGCATATGAAATACCGGAAGGAACAAAGAACTCTAAAGGCAGGGCAATCCAAAACCTGATCAATATTGAGCCAGACGATAAGGTCAGGGCATTTATCAAAATTATAAACCTGGCCGATGAAGATTATCTGAACAATAATTTTATTATTCTATGCACCAGGCATGGCATAATAAAGAAAACCACGCTGGAAGCATTTTCACGCCCCCGCCAGGCGGGTATTATTGCCATTAATATAAATGAGAATGATCAACTGCTGGCCGCGAAGCTTACTAATGGGACCAATGAAGTATTGCTGGCTCTTAGATCCGGTCGTGCTATCCGGTTTAATGAAAGCAAGGTCCGGCCGATGGGGAGAAATGCTGCAGGGGTTAAGGGAATTACACTCGGAAAAGGGGAAGATGAAGTAATCGGAATGATATGTGTCGAAAATGTGAACTTTGACGTGCTTGTAGTTTCAGAGAACGGATATGGTAAAAGATCAAGCCTGGAAGATTACAGAGTAACCAACAGGGGAGGAAAGGGCATAAAGACGATCAATATTACGTCAAAAACGGGTAACCTGATCGCTATTAAAGAAGTCACTGATTCAGATGATCTGATCATCATCAACCGATCTGGTATTTTAATCAGACTTGGTGTGAGAGACCTCAGGGTGATGGGAAGAGCAACCCAGGGAGTAAGGCTGATCAATCTGCGTGATGAGGATGCGATCGCTTCGGTCGCGAAAGTCGAAGTTGATGAATCAGAAGCTGAAAATGGCAGTTTTGAGGATGATCTGGATGAAGATGTTGTTAATGGGGAAGACGTCTAGGAGAAAAATGGCAAAGTAATTGTTAGATTTATTTTAATTGATAATTTTGTTAAACAATTAACAATTCAAATAACGGATACTTATGAAAAGAGTGATTTTAGCCATGCTGATCATGACCTCTGCAGCGGTCATGTTTGGCCAGACCAACAAAAGAACCAGTGCATACAATTATCAACGTTATGGAAAACTTGACCTTGCCAAACAAGCAATAGATGAAGCTGCCCAGGACGAAAAAACGATTATGGATGCAAAAACCTGGTTTTACAGGGGAAATATATACTATGATATTGCCGTTGATACCAATGAAAATTATCATAAACTTGATCCTGACCCATTTGGAGTTGCCTTTAAATCATATCAGAAAGCTAAAGAGCTTGATACAAAAGGAGAATTTACTGTTGATATTCTAAAATATACTATTGCTGTTGGAGAAGGGTATTATAATATGGGAGTTATCAATTACAATGATCAAAAATTCAAAGAAGCGGCACTAAGCTTTGAGCAGGCTTTTATGGTAAGTCAAAGCGTTGGAAGTATCGATACGACTGCTTTGTTTAATGCTGCTGTCGCTGCCTCACAAGGCAAAGAAACAGAAATGGCAAAACAATATTACCAGCAGTTAATACAGCTGGGTTTCCAGAAACCCGAAGTTTATACCAGCATGGGCGATATTTATAAGGCGGAAGGGGATACGGTGATGGCTTTACAATCTATAGGAAAAGGAAGAGAACTTTTTCCGGAGGATTTTGGCTTGCTGATTGCTGAAACAAATATCTACCTGGCCACCAATGAAAAGGAAAAAGCAATGAAAGATCTGGAAACTGCTCTTGAGTTTGATAAAACAAATCCTTCTATTTTCTTTGCAGTCGGTACAATTTACGATCAGATGGGAGATATTGCAAAAGCAACCAGTGCTTATGAGAACGCTATTTTATTAAATCCTGATTATTTTGAAGCGAATTATAACCTTGGAGCTTTATATGTGAACCAGGCGGCTGACATATTAGATAAAGCCAATGATTTACCACTTGACGCGGTGAAAGAATATGACAGTGAAAAAGCGAGGGCTGATGAAATGTTGAATAAATCGATACCTTACCTTGAAAAAGCTTTAGAGTTGATGCCTGATGATGTGAATACGATGGTTTCTTTAAAAGAGATATATACAAGATTGGGGATGACTGAAAAGCTTCAAAGCATTAATTTAAGGTTACAGAAATAAAAAAATAAAGAGAGGAGGTTCAGAAATGGTCCTCCTTTACTTATGCTAATGCTATTTAACATAATATTAATTATAGGGCATATTGGCAAATTAAGCTAAAGCAGGTATACTGGGAATCAGGCATCTAATAACTAAGGAAAGAAACAAAAACATTTGCAAATGTTTCTGATTTTTTATAATGTAAATTTGCCGTCCCATGAAAAAAATTATCATTACCCATTATGAGTCTCCGGACAAAACAAATTTAAGAACTGCTAACAGAAAGTATCGCGTTACAACTGGTTTTGACAACCATACTTTTTTATTTGAAACCAAAAGAGAAGTCGAGGATTTTCTAAGAAAATTAAGTCAGGATATGACTGACCTACTCTTCTTATATAATGAAAGTTTTGCCAGGGCGTTCGTTGCTTATCGAAGTCTTTGGTTTTATATGGATGATGTAGAGCAAAGCGAAATCAACGTAAACCATGATTGTGATAACCTGACAGTAAGCCTGACCAGGTTATTTGATCGCACAGTGCATTGGGATCATGGCGGAGATGCGTGGCGATTGACACAGGATCTCCGGATGATCGGTAACGAACTCAAAGCCTTTTGGGGGCTTTTGGTAAGGGTTGCCGCAAAGCGGAATCAATGGGCAGACAATTACCGCTTCCGGTTGGAAATTGATATGGTGGATAATTTCAGGGAAAGAATGGAAAGCATTGTAAAACCAAAGTCAGATAAAGAGCCAGTTGTTACCTTTACTGAAATGGTTGCTGCAAAAGAAATATTAGGCCATCCTGTCAATTTAAACAGCCAATATGAAAAGGAAAAGTTTGCTAAATCCCTCACAAGGCTAAGAAAGCATACCACAAAGGAAATTATAAATGATTAAAAAAACAATTACTTATACTTTCCAGCACTCGATTTCGACATCAGCCGTTGCTTCTTCGGAAACGGAAACCTTGGCTTCCCTAATAAGAAATCGGGAATTAAAAATGCGGTAGATTCTTTGAAGATCGAGCGTTTTTAAAAGCGTAAAAGACATCCTGGTACTGAAGGATGCTTGCTTCATCAGGTTTGTGAGCCAATAATAGTAATCAGAGAGAAAGGCGCTGAAAATGCCTCTGTTGCCGCTAAAAACCAGATCGAAGTCCCCTATCGAATTTCCACGAGGATCATAATTTAAAGATGAAGCAAAAGGATAATAATTATCAAAATCAGTTTGCTTATAAAGGCCGTGGTAAAAAAAGAACCTGAGTTCGCAGTCTTCAATATCACCATTGAAGGCAAGTGATGTACCCTTTTGAAGTACTACAGGCAGAATGGATCTGGTACCTGGGTGCCGGTACATTAAAAGTGGTGACATATCAGGATTTACTTCGTTTTTCCCCTCCCCTACAGTTATTACAGGATGATAATGGCAAAGCAGGTTCCAGTTCGGGCCAAGGCCTTCCGGCTGAATGAAAATGTAATAACAATTGGTATTTAAAACATAGGCCACGTCAGTGAGCTGTGATGGATAGGGCAAATCGGAAAAAGTTGCGAATTCACCGATATAATTTGAGAGATCGACTATTTCAGCGATATTTTTCGTTTCATCATCAGAAGAATCGAATTCAAATTTTAGCGTATATCCTTCAGGAGGAACGATGGTAACTTTTTTTGAAGATAACCTGGTCATTTCGGTAAGATCATGGCCATCTTTTAAGAGCAAAGCATCGCGGACAAAGCTGACATCCGCCAGCTTATTTTCATGATCGAAACCGATAATTACCCCGAAAATCAATTGAAGATTGACCAGGAAAGCAGAGATTTCCTTGTCAGGGACATGATTCTTCAAATCAATTTGCCTGGTAAATTCATTTAGATCAGTAAGATCGACATTTTCAAAGACTACAGAGGCTTGCTTGATATAACCATTGCAAATATTTCTGCCGTATTGATCTTCTAAAACTATTCTGATGGATAGCTTTTTGCCAAGCGAATCAGAATCAAAGAATTTTGTGAAAAATGCTTCTCTTGAAAACCATTGCCACCACTGGGTTTCATTAAATGTAACGGTTTCAATGCAATCTTCATCCAGATAAAGCTTTACTTTAAGCTTCATAGGATCATTCAGCAGATTATACCATTTGAAGGAAACCGGAATCATGTACTCACCGACAGCGCTGATCGTGTATTCTGAGGTGGTCGTATCAAAGATGTCATATTCATCTTCATTGGGCAAAGGTGAATCAACGGTGAACATGATTTTAGCCGGCATTGGCGGAAATTCTTGTGAAGATCCCTGATACGCCTGAACTAAGAACTTCTTGTATTTCTGATCAATAGCATAATTATTATAAAGCATAGCTTTAGCCAGGTCCGGATCATCGAAAAAAGTTCCCGAAGGCTTATAGCCAAAGGACTCAAAACAAAGTTTGGTAACATACTGTAAATAAAGCATGGGAACCAGCGTATTTAAGTTTTGAGTGCCATTTATATTGATAACATTTTCCTGAAAGCTGTCTTGACCATATAAATTGATGAAATCAAGAAAAGTATCGTTGCCATCTCCGTAAAAATCAGGAGCGTAAATCATAGGGAAATTAAAATTGACCGTTGGGTAAGAAAGTGCAACCTGGGCATTGGCATAGGCAATAACTTCTGACTGGTCCTCCCCTATTTCAATTGGATCAGGAAAAATTAAATCTTTCAATGATTTACCCTCGATTAGCGAAGCAAAGCTTCCATAACCGATAAGGAGATCGAAATTTAAGGAGATTTCCGTGGCAGATGTTATGGAGATAAGGGCATCATACCAGACTCGGGCATTTATGGTCAGTTTGCAGGGAATGTTCGTAGGCAGATCGAAAACACCCTCAATCCTGTGAGGAAAGCCGAATATGCGTTTGTTTAACGGGGAATTTGGAAGTGTTCCATTAAAAGCAAATGAGCCTTCGATCTGTCCCTGATCCGGAGTAAAAGGAAAGGTGGATCTAAGGTAAAGATTAACTCGGATACCGGAAGTGTCTAATTTATGGTCATTTACGATGATGCTAAACATTGAATTTCCTCCGTGATTATCTGGAAAGAGTAATTACTGCAGGGTAAGAAATTTTGGTATCAGGATTTTGGAACCTGATGGTTTGTTTAATAGGTCGTTTTTTCCAGAACGCAGAAGTCCAAAATTTCGCACCTCGAGGTTCTTTGTGAAGAACCTGTTCCATTTGATCATAGGTGATGACTCGCATTGAAATTGAGTCCTTAGACAAAGGGAATACAGAAAGAGTAACATCATTCCATTTGGTAGAAATGGAAAGATGTTTGATCGGCACAGTATCAAAAATAATCGAATCACGAAGGAATGAGTTTATCAGTGTGGTTGTCTCTGTATTTACTGAAGAATAGGAATCAAGATTTCTTAATTTGATATTCATCAATTTAAGAGTTGCTTTCATTTCCTCCAATTGCGGATTATTAGAATTTCTGATTTCTGAAAGTTTCAATGTAAGCGTACCGATGGTTGCTGCGTTTGAACTATCTGCAAGCCTGAAATAATTGATTTCAGACAGTAAAGCAGATTGGTTGTTAGATATTCTGTCTCTGTCTTTCACGGTAATAAGCCAAATTTTGGTAAGACCAGCAAGGGCAAGAACCAAAATGGCGATGACAATTAAAAAGTATTTGATCATGAGCTGAAGTATAACTGAAGTTCAGACAGTCTGCGAAGTAGCAGACCGCGATATCTTTTACCGCCAGATTTAATGATCTCTACCCATTCGAAAGCAATAGCCAGATTTTCGGGATCTGCTTTGACCAGGCGATAACAGAGCGTATGAGAGAAATTGCCGATGCCCAAATTAAAAATGAGTGAAACGAGGGCATCGAACTTATTTTGAGAATTAATCATCAAATTATGGTTGATGAAGTCTTCGACTGGTGCGACATCTTCCTTAAAAAGACGGAGCGCATCAGCCATAGTAATAGATTGCCCTGGACCAGCAGGAAATGCCATATGGCCATAACCTATAGTCCAATTGCCTGCAACATCTTGATAGGATTGAAGACGAAGTTCTTCAACCGTCATCAAGGATGCCAGGCATTTATCAGATGCTTTTAAATTGCTCATTTTAATCTGTTATTTACCGTGTGAACAACAATAGGATTGATTATGCAGCCGGAATCAGACAAGCAATAAGACAGAATATGAACCTGATCTCCGACCTGAAAATGAAGCGCGGCTCCCCCATTCAGGGCAATAATACCGGAGCCGCGTTCTCCGGCAATAACATAAGTAGCTATACGGCTTTTTGAAGTTTTGCCATTTACTTCAACTCTTTCGTACTGATAGAGGTTAGCAGCATCCATCAGATCCTGATCGATGGTAATACTGCCTTCATATTCAATGTTAGCCTGGGTAACGATGACTTCCTGAAGCTTTGATTTGAGAAAATGCCTTAAAATCATGGAGTAGATTTCATTTCTGCAAATTTTTGAACTGCTTTAGGAACGAAAGCGGCAACGATAAAAAGAGTAACCAGTGCAATAACATTGACATCTAATTGCTTGGTTCCGATTGCGAAACAAGCAATACCAGCACCGATCCAGAGAGAAATGAATGACTGCAAGCGCATGGCGGATTTAACGCCGGGGGCTTCTTCAAAATAGCCAGTTTTCATGATTGTTTAGTTTTAAATTTAATGCTAGTTGAAAGTGAAGCACTGACAGTAGCCTGTTCAACACGAATTTCAGTGACCTTTTCTAAGAGATTATCCATTTTAAGGCTTATTGAATCATGCTCCAATGTATTGCGTTCCTCAAGATTTTTCACGTTAATACCGGTAATGAGTTTATGCTGACTAAGATCCTCTTTGAGATTGGTAAGTTTTACCTCAAGCTCTTTCAGCTTGATTCTTATATTAACATAAACTCCAACAAGGCCGGTTGCATAAAGCAAGAAGCCGCCGATAATCGTAAGAATATATTCTAGTTCCATCAGATGATTTCGGTTTTAGCATCGTTACTATTTTTGACGAACTCAATTCCTTTTTTACAATCCGCAAGATTGAAATAGCCATTTGTTTCACCTTGGGCGACAATTTCAACGCCAAGGTTCGAAATAGAAACAAGATGCCAGAACCACATCTTTACGAATTTTAACTTTTTGAAATTCCATTTTTTGGAACTCCAGATCTGAAACATTTTAGTTGCTGCCATAGATTTAAAAATTAAGGTTCAGTTTGATTTATCTTTTCAATATCTGCAATAAGTTTTCCGCCGAATCTCTTTATCCTGGTCCACCAGGAAACTGTATTTGCTTTATCGATATTGTGAATAACCCCTCCAAAAGGATTAGATACAAAAGGTTCTCCTAAAAAACCATAATCCATGGTCATCAAATTCATGGAATCCTTTGAAGCAATCCAGACTAACGGTTCACCCAGGAAACCATAATCCATCTTTTTTAAATCGGTTGCTGTTGGTAAGGCCATTATGCTACACTTACTGCAATATCATCAATAATAACATCCTCTAAATTTGGTCCCCAAACTTGTGCAAAAATCTCGACTGTCCCGTCTTCAGTTGGTTGAAAGGTTATACTTTGTTGATTTCGATTTGTATCTCCTGTATTATCATCATATACGATACTATCAACTCCTGCAATCTGAAAAGGTTCTATATAAAGTCTGGAATGAATAGTACTATGAGAATTTTTAAAATAAACGGTAACTGTAACTGAATCATTAGCTATACAAGCTATTTTAGCAATTGAGAGTTCAAGCGGACAATTTTCACTGCAAAGTGCTGAATCACTGATGTATATTTTCCATTCTTTTCCAGTTCCTCCTGCTGAAGCTACCTGTTGAGTGACATAACCTGATCTATGTTGAATATAACAGCCATTTCCATCCATATTGCCAACACGAATCTGAGCATTATAATAGTTTGGACTTATAACCAGTAATGAATTAGTAGTGGTTAATTTACCAATCTGATTCATCCCCATAGCTGAAACAATATTATTGTTTCTGATTACAAGAGTTCGAATAATATTATTCGAAGAATCAAACCTAACTCCTGATATACCATTATCTCCACAATCTTTGACATATATAATTATATTACAAGAGGCTCCTGGAAGTGGTGTTGCAAAGTTCAGTCCATGTTGAGTATTGTTGTTTATTTCATCGATCTGTATAATTCTGATATTACTTGAACCTAATGTGATCCCAAAACCATAGTTTCCATTCGCGTGAACGACTCTTGTGATTTTAATATGAGGGTATTGAAAATTCAATCCATTGCTAAAGTTGTTACAACAATTTACGATAGTATTGATTATGAGTTCTGTAACAAGGGAAGTCTCAGCCCGAATTCCATCATTATAACTATGATTCAGATCTGAAATAAAATCAATCAAAATACCTGCAGACCCAACAACACGAATTCCTATTGTATATCGCACAAAACTAATCCTGGTTATAGTGATCCAGCTTTTTGAATTTGTACTTAATCCGTATCCACGGCTTATAAGACCATCAAATATTGTATCCCCAATCTGTTGATTGGTTATCGGATCCCACCCACCAGAAAATACGATACGAGCAACCTCAGAAGTTCCAGAATCCTGAACAATCTGGACATTTGTTGTTAAAGCTACTGGTGTTGTTTGGAACGGTGTTCTGAAATAAGTTGGTTTTGTTTCGGTAGTTCCGGAATAACCTCTTCCATTATTTGCAGGAGTACTGGCTTGATTATCGATCATTACAGTTGTTCCATTGATCGACTGAATAGCAAGCCATGCTTCATTTCCATAACCAGTTGAAGAGATAGTGCTTTGCTGCAAAGTATTTTTAGAGATAAGACTCGTTAGGTTTAACCCATCGGTTACCGTTGCGATAATATCATCAATGGCAATAAATTTCCCTGCAGTTGGCAGTGTAGTTGGACCGGTATCGATTCGTATTCCTTTTATAGAACTACCAAGGTTTCCTCCTCCTGATTTAGTAATAACCACTGGTTGCCATAACGCTGTTATTGGAACAGCCGGAAATGGAAAAGAATCAACAACTGTAGTACACGCATCATCACTGCATAATTGAAGTACTAAGGTTCCTGCAGCAAGAATGGCTTCTGAAAAAATCCAGAATGATATCTGTTGACAAGTCTGAAGATCCACATCTGCAATGTTATAATAAGCTTGCCGTTGGTTTGCAGCTGGTGTAGCGTCTATGATAATCTTAACAGAATAAGATCCTATTTTTGCAAAAATTGGTGTGGTGCCAACTCCATTTGCAGAAGATGTCCCATTATCACCAGTCCATGCACTCTCACACATATCAACATTGATGGTTTGGGCAGTATCTAAGACAACATTTTTACTTAGATTTGTCCATAAAGCATCGCACATCAATGTTCCGATTGGAGATGTTTTTTCACGAACTTCGTCATTGGGTGCAATTCTTGCAGCTGTCGCACCACTGGTTATAGTCTTCCATGCACAATAGACAAAATCAGCCGCAATATGAAAATGCCCTCCACCTGCACAATCCACTTGTTCTGCTACAAAAGCTCCCGAATAACCATAAAAATACATTGTTCCGGCAGCATTATTTCCTGCCCATGAGCCAGATGTAGGTGCAACAACAACTGTAAGGCTGGCAGTATTTAAACTGGTTGCTCCAGTAACTAACTCATCTGCAGCTGGTGCTGGACCTGTACCACCTGTATATGCAACGCTCCACCAACCTAAAGGAGTGTTAGTAGTTGCATCATTACCATTTGCCCAATCGCAATAAAAAATATTTGGCATAATTAATTAAGTTCTATTATGAGTAAATCAGGTTTGAATTTTACAATATCTGCAGTCTGGACAATACCAACTGCCTGAATACCATCGTTAGAGCCGGATGGTGAGGAATCAGCCATTCCGCCATTAGAACAACTGGCATAAAGTACAGCGCCTTTAGTTGACCATGACCATCGGGCATTGCAACGCATATAGCCATCTTCCAAGAAAGTAGCCGTGTCATTTGCCGATGCGCCGGATTTGTCGGCCAAAAGAAAGAGGCCCGGTAGATAAATAACGGAATCAGCATCGGCAAGATAAGCTTTACCATCTGATTTAAGATAGCAAAGATCTCCGAACACAAGAGTTTGACCGGCGATTTGTCGGCAGACATTTCCTTTAGCTGTACTGTCTATTGTTATAAAAGGATCACGAGAGAATTGATCCGGTGAATCCATGATCACAGTGTCCATTACATAGACAGAATCAACTACATAGAGCGTATCAATGGAATGCAATGCAACCGGAATAGAATCATAAGAGAATTCTCCGGTTGCCGCATTATAATATAAGGAATAGGAAGTTCTGGCTGAATCAAGATTTAAGGCATGGATGCTTGAATTGAATTGCACATTACTACTGAATAAGGTGCTATCAGGAAATATTGCTCTGGTAGGAGTTAAATAAGGATCGAAGAAAACACCGATAATATACCAAGCAATGCCATCGCTTTGAAGGATGGCACCGGACATGGTTTTACTAAGCCAAAAATTAGTATAACCGGCTGACTTATAATAAATGCCAGTGGTGGCATTTATAACAACTGAATTTGCCAATAAGTCAGACCTTGCAACATAGATCATGTCATTTAGCCTGGTAGTTGCGCTGCCAAGGAAAAGAGTATCGTTTGAATGAGACAGATCTATGAATGCAACAGCTTCGCTGCCTACGGTGCTGGTATAATTAGCGGAAGTAACGGTCAATGGTATTTTAATACCTTGTATTGAATCATGACGAAAACTTGCCATGACAAGTTGCCGCCTACCAGTATTATCAAGTTTACCAAGGGTAAGAAAGCCGGCTAAAGGTGAATGAGGTTCCAGGTGTTTGATAGCATCTCGCATGAAGTAGACACTATCATCGAACATGGCTTTATAACCGTTTTTATTCCAGATCGTATCTCCATGCAATTCAAACAAGCAGGAGTCTCCGGAACCTAAAGGAACGGAGACTGAGCAAGTATCAATGAAAAGGGTATCTCCTGAATAATACCAACGGCTTTGTCCCTTTACAGAATGACAACGATAGTTGATATAAAGGGAATCTGAAAACATATGAAGACTATTGATAAGGCTGGAATAAGGAAGCTTTTTAGTTACGCCGTTTTGAACAATTACCGTAAGGTCTCCGATGCCCATGAATGTAGCTGGTGGCAGTTCTGATATTTTTTGAGGAAGTGCCATTTTCCAGAGAAAAAGGCAAATCAGAGTAAATAAGATAATTCGCAGCTTAAGCGAATAAAGATTCACCGTCTTCATTAAGCAGTATATTAAGGTTTTCAGCAAGCAAAGGCATGGTATTGGAAAGCTCTGAATATTTTGGGTTTTTGAAGGCATATTTATAGAGAATGTCAATCTCATAAATAGTTTCGAGATCGTCAATGTTATCCACTTCCTCATTTTGTATGAGGATAGGGAATTTGTAGTCTCCAAGGATCTCGAATACTTCTTCTGAAAGCATCAGTTCTCTCAACCAGTTTTTAATTGTTTTCGAGATATATCCGGAGCTGACCTGAAAAGATTCAGATTCAAGGATTTGGTATTGTTGGGCAACTGTGTATTCAGAAAGATTGCGTTCAAGAATCATTCTTTCGTACTTATTGATATGTTTTTTGCGCCCTGTAGTACGGAAAACATCGTAAGCTCCAAAGGAATTACGGAAGATGAAAGTACGGGAGAATGGTTGCTGACGGAATTCAATCTCATACGTTCTGACCTGTGAAATGATATTGTTAGCTTCGTCTTGAAGCCAATAATCATACTTCAGGCAAGCCTTACCATTAGGCAATTTAGCAGCGATACCAAGTGAAACATAGTCCGTGTAGAATTCATGGACTTGATACTGAGCTGTAGCGAATGAAGTGACTTGATGATTATTGGCGGAAGTGCCATCAGTGTAATATATTTTAATATAAGGGCGAAGCTGTGAAATATCATTGAATACAAGATAGAAAAGCTTATCCCTTTGGGTAGTGGTAATTCTTTTAACCAAAGGTTGCCAGGTAAGAAAAGCTTTGAAAGCAATGATGAAATCGGATAAACTATATGCAATACCGTTTAAGGCAGCAAGGATTTTGTAGTCAAAGCCTCCTAAAACCGCATAATGATCCCCTGAAAGCGTAAAAAGCTTTTTATATTCCCGATCATAGCTTTCAGCATATAAAACACGGAATTGCTTAATAAAATTAATCCTGGGATGATGAGTATCACCGGCTTCATGAGGCCATTCAAATTCAGGAGTAAGAAAATCGCAGAGAAGGTCATGGATATCAAAATTACAGTTTCCTGAAAGGTCGGGACCTACCATATCCTGACCAAGCGATTCTTCTGAATTAAGCGGTTTTACCTGAAGAAAAACATTGTAAAAATCTCTAAGAACCGGATCAATGCCGTCAACTGCTGCAGGATCTTCAGTAATGCCGGCAATAGTACCGGCATTTCGAATTAATTCAAGGTTATAAAGTTCTCCTTCTTTCCAAGCAACGAAGCGGAGAGAAGTCAAATCATAAACAGTAACTTCAAAATCTTTAGAAAGATAATAGTTGGAATTGAGATCTTCACAAAGTACCTGAAGCCAATCATTAAGAGTTTGATTTTCTGTTGCTGTATGCATTTGTTCACCGGAATCATCCGGTTCATCAGCAAGAGGAAAAGTTATCTGTTTATCATTCCATTTTAGAACGATATTATAGCCTTGATTTTCTTCTGTTTGTGAAAATTTCAAATATAGTTTTGCAGTGACTCCGGCAGTTGAGTACTGATTATCAGTACCGATAATGACAACTTTAGGGTTGTCAATAGGACAAAGCGTTTCGAGATTTTTTGTAACGGTCAGAGTCATGGTGCAAATGTGATATTGAAATGATAAACCTAAAAGGACAAATTAAAGCGATGAATTGGCCTTTGAGGACAATTTGGAATACCGGGAATCAACATCTTTATGAGTGCGGATGTACTCATCATTGGCAAGTAATTTGGCCTGAATACCATTTTCAAGGTTTCTGTTAAGCCGGTCCATTGTTAAAGTCTGAGCAGCTAAGATGGTTGCGATTTGCTTTTGCGAATCCCTGGCCTCTCCCCTATCTATGTTTGAATAATCGCCTGAAGCGAATTGAGGCACACGAGCGTTTTGGATAGCCTGGATGACATGAGGATAATTCACCATCAGATTTTTTGTCGTGGCAGGATCTACGATCAATTCAGGTTTTTCACCGACCAGGATTGCCGGGGAATTGATCAGGCCGGTGGATGGTGAATCGATAACAGGACCGGAATATTTTTTTCCGTCCTGTTGGCCGATGACATCATATTTTCCGGAATAAGCTTGCGGAATAGGTTCTGAAGCAATGGCAGCTATTTGAAGTGCGCCCATCCCTCCTATTAAGATTGCCAAAGCAATGCCAAGCCAGGGAGGTGGTGTTGCAAGTGCCGAAGTAACTCCCATTGCAGTATTGATAAAGGCTTGAAAAATAGCGGTTTCCTTATTTCTTACAGCTTGATCATGCGCTATTTTTCTTTTCTTAGCATCAAGTTCTTCATCAAGTGCAGAAACTCGCTTGTTGTATCTTTCCTGTGAAATACGGTTGTATTTCAAAAGATTATCTAACATTTCCTTTCTGGAATTAATATGCTCCTCGAATTCGATCAATGATCTTTCCTCGCTATTTGATCTGATTTCATTGATCATGGAAAAAGCGTTTGACATGGCACCGGCAAGGGCAAGCATCTCAGTGAGTTCAATTTTGCCGTTTTTAAGATTGGTAAGCATGTTTGCCCAATCTTCTGCAGACATTCCAAAAATGTCTGTTTTAATGCCTATTTCAATGGTTGGTTCTTCAGTTGGTTTAGCCGAAGGCATTCCAAGATTAGCAAGAGCAAGTTTTACTTCCTCGATCTTTTTCAGCAAAGCATCCTTTGCTTCATCAGAAAGAACCGAAGATTCAAGATCAAGGCTGAAATTATCTGCTGAAGGCAATTCTTCCTGAAGCATTTTAAGCAAAGTCTCAAGATGCTTTCTGGTGCGATCTTCCGTTTGTTTATCGTACCAGGCTGTAAAAGCAGCTTTTTCCTGTTCGTTGTCACCAATGATTTTGAGTTGTTCTTTATAAGCCTGTTCCCTTTGAGAATTTTCAAGCTCAAAGTCGGACTGAAGTTTAGTGACATCGGCGGAAAAAGCATCATCATTGATCTTGCTAATATTTAAAAGATGTTGCTTAAGAAGAATTTCCTGAATGGAAATATCTTCTGCTGTCATATCCTCCTTCTTTTTGTTGAAGATACCGGCCTGACGGAGACGATCTTCATAAGCAACATTTTCTTGATTGATAAGGCTCTGTGCATTTAAAAGAACTTGCTTGCGATATTCCTCCATTTTTTCCTGTTCTTTTTCAGCATCTTTTTCGGCTTTAGACTTTTTACCATCTCCTTCAGGAACATAGCCAGTTGAGCCACTGCCCTCAC
Source organism: Bacteroidales bacterium (assembly GCA_023229505.1). Lineage (NCBI taxonomy): Bacteria > Pseudomonadati > Bacteroidota > Bacteroidia > Bacteroidales > Bacteroidales bacterium. The sequence goes on from JALNZD010000013.1 coordinate 40,808, forward strand.
CACCGCCAAAGTTACCTCCGGTATTCAGAGTTGTTTGAAGCCCAAGTAAAGCCTTCATTTGAGCAATCCTTGCGGAAAGATCAGCGCCCTGTGTTAATTTATCATCATATTTAATTTGCTGCTGTTGTAATTCCTTCCAGATGGCTTCAACACCAAAAAGAGCTGATTTTTCTTTATCATAATAAATACCGGCCTCATTATCCCATGTTTGAGAAGATTCTCCTCTTGCATCCCTGGCTTCTATAGCTTTTTGTTGGAAAGCAATTATTTGGTTTACTCTTTCTTCCATAGATAATTCTGAGTTCAAAGCAATAGACTCATCAATCTTACGCATAGCATCCATAAGATTAACTTCCATATTTAGTTTTGTTTGAAGCACTTTAGCTTGTTTAGCTGCGGATTTTTGTTCATCTTCTTCAAGGTTAGCAATAACAATTCGATTAGCCATTTCTTCGTTATAGGCACGAAGGTTGGTTACAAGTTGGGCTGTTTCAAGCTTTTCTGCTTTCAGACCAGCTGTGATTTTTGGATTGATTTTGTTCAATTCAGTCAATACCGTTTGACGTTGTTCTTCTGTAGTATTGGCTTTTGTCAATTCAAAAACTAATCGATTTACTTCTCTTTGTTCTGATCTTAAAGCTGCATCAACAGGAACTTTAATCCATTCATACAATGAAGTGGTTATATTTTGCAAAGCCTTGTTAATGCCTGAATTAACAAACATGGAATTAAATCGCTTACCAAGTTTATCAATGGTAGCGGCAAGATTTGTGTTTTTGGTATTAAATTCATTGGTAAGACTGGTTCCCTTATTGAATTCATCATTTGAAAGAGCCTGTTGATCTTTGAGCATTTTAGTGTTGCTGGCTAAAGTAGCAAGCACACCAACAGAACGAGCGCCAGCAAGTCCTAAACCATCCATTTTCTTTGCCATCAAAGCAAGTCCTGCGTTATTGCCGTTTAATCCTTCCAAGAACTTAACAAGAGCTGCATTGGAATCAGTTTTAAGAAGATTCGAAAAATCCTGAACTTCCATTCCGGCAATTTTGGCATATTCGCCAGGATCTTTAAACATACTCACGAATACCTTAGAGAGAGTGGTTGTAGAAACTTCTGCAGTTTGACCAAGCTGGTCCAATGTAGCTCCAAGCCCTAAAATATTTTGAAGGGAAATGTCTGCTTGTTTTCCGGCTCCACCGAGCCTTCTTGCAAAATTCACAAGATAAAGTTCACTTGCACTGGAAGCAGCACCAAGAGCATTTATAGCAGAACCGGTTTTAAGAAGGCTTTGCTCGAGGCCAAGAGATTGCTTGAGGCCGAATAAATCAGTAAGCTTCCCAAGTGAATTGATAGCGGCTTCCGCATTACCGCCAAGATCGGCAGAAAGAGCGACATTGATTTGATCTGCAGCCTTGACGAAATTATAAATATCAGTAACTCCGGTAATACCCAATTTCCCGGCAACGACTGCAAGATCCCGAAGCTCTTGTCTGGATGATCGGGTATCAATGTTTTTAAACATTGAATTTAAGCGTTTGACTTCTTCTTCGGTCATACCGGTAGTTTTCATTACGTCCGCCAATGAATCAGCAAGTTTTGCATTTCCCTGAATCATTGAAGCAATGGCAAGTCCGGCAGCGGCAGCTCCGGCAACAACTCCCATTGCAAGAGCCTGGTATTTGTTAAATGAATCAGCCAATTTGCCGAACATACCGCTTCCACCTTTGGCCGAACCTTTTAATTCCGCCATTCTCTTATTAACGGATTGCAATTGTGTATCAACCTGTTTGAAAGCAAGTGTACCAGGGGTAAGATTAGCTTTCATCACACGAAGCTTGGCGGCTTCCTTATTGAGTTGGTTCATCGTGAGACCTGTAAGGCCAATTGATTTGCGAAGCTGATCCTGAGCGACCTTATTTTGGTCAACAGCAATTTTGTTTTGTGTGATTTTTTGATTTAATGCTGATAAGGTTTTGCCGTAATCAGCATCAGTTTTATTAAGCTTCTTTTTTTCCAGGAGAAGCTCCTTGTAAGATTTTCCAAGGCTAGTAGCTTCCTTTTCAAGTTTGCCTAACTCATTTTTTGCTGCAGATCCATTAACTGAAATGGTTAATTCGATCCTGTCATTCGTGATTTTACCCATTGGATGCTAAAAATTTATCGTGACGGAGAATTTGAGCCTTAAGCATTTCCTTAGTCTCATCGGTGAAACCATTAGCCAGGTCATAGATTAGATGATTGAGAGTTCCGAAAACAGTCTTATTGTACCAGGGCTTTTTTCTTCGAGAAGACCTGACACCTACCATTTGTTCTAAAAGACTGCTTTCTTTGATAGATTTACGACCGGCGCCGATTTCCTGAAACCGGCCATACAGGTAAAAATCTATGACCAATTCTCCGGAAGCCATACTCTCCTGCATATTGACATGAAATGAAAGGGAATTGATCAGTCTGGAACTGTCAATGAGTTCTTGAGTAAGAATTGCGTTTTGCAATTCTTCCTTCAAGTACATTCCATGACCAATAAGCTTAGCACGAATGAAACGCCATTCTAATTCCTGATCTGTCATAACAGAACAAAAATGGGATGACTCACAAAAGCAACAAAGGACAGATCAAAGAGTCTGTGCTTCTGTTCCTTTAAATTTATTGTATATTTATACCCATGTTAGCATTCATTGCCCTGCTGCATAAAAACTAGATTATGATTGAAAAAAAGATAACATATATGAAGTTGTCTCAAAGATTAGTGAATATACTCAATTCTCATGAACAACCTCAGATTCAAATTGGTTCAGTACCTGTTCTCTCAAAATTACCAAACCATGACCTTTTTGATTTCATGAGCAATCAGACTAGAGATATTCAGCAAGAATATAACAGGATTCAAAAACGTGTGACTGAAGACCCAGGAACAGCTGGTGATCAGGGAGAAGAAAACTGGGCCACATTATTAAGGCAATGGTTACCTCCTGCTTTTTCAATAATTACAAAAGGTAGAATTATTAGTACAGATGGAATAGCATCACCCCAGATAGATATTTTAGTCTTATACCCTACTTATCCGGATTATCTTAAAGATAAAAAACTATATTTAGCTGGGGGTGTTGCGGCGGCATTCGAATGTAAAACAACATTAAAAACAGAGCATATAAAAAAAGTTATTGGCAATTGTATTCAAATTAAAGAACATGCTTTACCAATTAGAGGAACCTTATATCGTGATTTAAATAGTACAATAATTTATGGACTTCTTGCTCATTCACATTCTTGGAAAAATTCAACTGAAAAGAACCTTTCAAGAGTATATGATACTCTTTTTGAACAAGACCTTGAACAAGTAGATCATCCTTGCAAAACTTTGGACATAATGTGTGTCGCTGATTTAGGACTTTGGAGTTCTACAAAAGGCTTTTTTGGATCGCATAAATTTCAAAATGATTCAAAGAAAAACAATTGGTTGGATAAATTTAAAGATGGAGCATGTTTTACCTCATATCTTAGTTTCAACAAAAATGATGAGAACCAACTCGAGAACTTTGAACCTATTGGTTCCATGCTTGTAAAATTGATTGAAATGTTATCTTGGCAATATCCTGATTTAAGAAGGATTGCTCATTATCTTATAGGAACATATTTATCAGGTTCAGGGAAAGGAATAGTGAGATTATGGTCATTGGATAAATTAACTTCTGAAGTTAGACAAGTTATAACGTCAGGTCATATTCTTAAAGATTCACCGCCAATGGAATGGAATGAATGGGGAACAAAATTTAATTAATAGATAACGAATGCTAACCCATGGTCAGCGAGCATGCGGGTGCAGGTGGGTTTGCAAGGTTTGTGGCTCGTAAACAAAACTTGCTTTAAACTTATAGGTTATCGCTTCGCGCTCCACGCACGACTCGTTACCATCAACCGTTAACGAAAGATTCAGTTCCATTTTGAAGAATCATACTCTAAGTCAGCAATCAGGTTTACCGGAAAGCGAAACATGATCCCGAAATGATTTTCAAAAACAGGACCGATCATTTCCCATCGGACCTGGTCCGGATCAAAATCAGGAATGGCTTTTAAAGAAATCAAATCACAGCCTTGCTGATCGTACTGGATCCGTGATACAATTTCCATCCCAATGGAAAAAGTATCCTGGAAGATTTGCAGCTCGGTTGCAAAATCATCAATTTTCTTGCAATGATCAAGTACAAGGAAGCCGCCTTCGATGGAAAAAAGGGGATTGTCAGCCTTTTTATCAATGACTTTGCCGGAAAGTTTCAACAGGACAATGGCCGGATATTTAATTGTTGAATTGGTCGAAGACAACAATTCATTAATGTCCATCATAAAGAAATGTTTCTTTCCAGAGGAATGAAGGATTTGTTTATGTTTCTCGGCCAGGGATTGAAAATACTGGATATAGGAGGAAAGATCAGCCATTGTCTGCGGGTTTAGTATTTTGTTTGTTGAAACGGATTTTTTCATTCAGGTCAAAAAGGATGGTATGGATCGGCAGCTCCATCACTTTATTGATGTCGACAATATTCTCATTGGTCAAGGCTCGGAATACTCCTGCCCAACCGGTAGAGTCTGGGTGTTCTGCTCCATCGGAAGAGAAAACATAAGGATATCTAAACAATAAATCATTACGACATCCCTGAAAGAACAAAAAGACAGCGTATTTGATCTGTAAACTCAATGAGAATGCGTTGTGTGAATTCTGCATGTACTGTAGATCGGTATAATTCATTCTCACAGAGTTGACTTTATCAGAAAAGAGCTTTTCTATTCTCCAGTACCATTTTTTCCGCCTGTAAAGAATGCCGACCAGGTCATTCAGGTAAAGCGGATCCGCTGTCGAGCAGAAGGCGAGAAAAGCAGCATCCGCTTTGGCATACTCTATACCGATAACATCTTTGATGAAATCGGCAGGACCATAAAGGTGAAGCGGTGGCCAAAGGCCACGGCGAACGGTAATTCTTGGCAGGAGGTTTCTCGTAAGTGTATTGGAAGATGTGGAAGATGATGAATGAATCCATGTGAGCATTTGAGATAGTACGAGAAGATCCTCCTGCAAGAATACCTTAACCTTACCCCTACTGACACCTCTGCGGGTCACCGATGGAAATGGGAAAAGCCTGTACAGACCTTTAGCCATTGCCAACTGGCCGTTGTATTGAATAAGGTATTTTTTGATGCCCAAAAAGCCAATGAGGGCGTATTTTAAAAAATCGCTTGGGATATAGAAATGAGTGAACAGGTCTGATATTATCAACAGATCATTCTTTGAAATCTCCTGCCAGTTTTCGGGCAGAAGATATTTTTTACCTTCTATTGAAACATCAATCATAATAGACAGATTCCCTTATCAGCACTGTTTATGAATTCAGACCGGTGGAGAGTGACAGTAGGATTAACATATCTTGATGAATCAAAATAGATTTTATATTTTGATGCACTGGCGTTAACATCAAGGTAGATCTGAACGTCTTTAATTTCAGCAAGTCCTTCAGCCTGTAGTTTTTCAATTGCAACAGCCTTATCGAGTTTGCCGGCTGGATTTTTAGCCGATACGGTTCCAAAGGAGGAAACGAGATTTGAATAAACTCCTTCGGGGAATACCTCAATTGAAAACCTTGTAATGGCTTCGGCCATGGCAAGGTGAGCAATTGCAGGGCGAATCTTTTTGAGGATGGCCGTGTCTTCTGCTGTATGTGCTGAAGTTTTAAGCAATACCAGCAAGGAATCATAATATTCCTGCGATAAGGTATAAGCTGCATACTTGGATTCTATACTACGAATGATTGGCTTAAGCGCAAGGAAAAGCCTTCGGCTGTTCCGGATATGGAAAGCGTCATTGAAAAGCTTGGTAGTATATAATAAGGAATCCATTGTTTCCGTGAAAGATTCAGAACTTACCCAGGTAGGATAGTCAGCTTTATGGCTTTCTAAATGGACAAGCAGAACATCAGAAAAAAGATAGGCTTTATTCAGCCAGGATGCTTTAGCTGCTTCAACCTGCCATTGAAAAGCTGTTTTGTGTGTTTCATCCGTGACGATCTGCATTCCTGCATCCGTGATGTGCAAGCTGTATTCATCAGCACCGATGTAATAAGCAAAATTGATCAGGACTCGCTGAACCAGGGGAAGTATTGCCGTTAGTGCCTCGTTGGTTTCAACTTGTGATTGGGAAGTCGAACCAGATTCTTCAGGCACAACAGAAAGAGAAGGACTTAAACTGGCAGAAGCAGAAACGGAAGTCGATCCTGAACTTTCCGAATTGTACCATTCAGAAAGCAGGTTATAAAGTCCTTCCCCAAGAAGGTCTTTAACATAAAGGATTTCTGCTGCGGCAATATGAGGCCGAATTTTAGCAAAGCTTCCATTCTGGGAAACGGAAAGATATTGTTTAATCTCCGCAAGGTCGATATTAAAAGCTTCTTTGAATAACATGATTATGAATTTGAATCGATTCGCTTTTCTGTTTTGGTTGGGTGTTGGTCTTGAGTTTGCGAAGTATCGACCACGACATAATCGAATTCGATATCATCACCCCATTTATTGAAGTCACGGATGAAGTACAATGGCTGTAAGGAAACCTCACGATATGGGCCGCACTCGGCATTCAATGCCCAAAATGCTTCACGTTTGTCGGAGCCGCTGCCGGCACCGGCCATTTTGCCTCCTGGTACGGATGATGCACCGATCAGGGAAGGATCTACACCGATGGCAAAGAGTATTTCACTGTTGGCAGCCTGGGAATCCGGAAGGTAAGCATCATCCTTGAGCTTGTTATCGATCACATTGATTTTCCAGCCTGGGTACTCCTTTTGCAAGGTCTCATTATAATAGGTAAAGGTAACAAGCGATTTGCCGGAATTTTCCACATTGGTAAGGAATTCATTCAGCTCGTCAATTTTGCGTTGAACGGCAGCTTCAATTTGCTCTTTGGTAAAATCGGGAGCTGGATACCTCTTTTTGAAATACTGTTCCGGTATTTCAACGTGATACTTAATGGTCATTTGGTTAGCCATGATAGCGCTTTTCAAGGCCGGAACCTTGTTGGCAATACCAAGCCAACCGCTTTTACGGACTCCGTTCCATATGGCCAGGGAGTAATACGATTTATTGAACGACCGGTAATAGACCGGATAAGTGAATTTGCCATCAGGATAAGCCTTACCAGGAACGTATTTGGCAGGATTAAACGTCGGGATCTCTGCAAGGTAATCCGTACCAGGGTTCGGCCAGTTTGCCGAATAATACGTTTTTTCAATGCGAAGCACTTTCGGGTCCATCATGGAATGACGGCAATAAGCTGGATCTAAGACATTCATTTTATTAATTTGTGTCTTTGCCTTATTCTGAATGAATTCAATCCAACCATTGGCGAAAAGCTCCAAAGAGCCGATCAGATCGATCATTTGAAGATTGACCTGGTTATGACGGAAGAATTCCTTAACAGGACCTTTGGTAATGACTTCCCGGGATTCGGAACCGTCGGCGGCTATAACATTTTTGTAAGCGACAACACCGCGGCCAAAATGAATGTTTCTTCTTTTTTCCAGCGCTCGAAGCGCAATTGAATTCCCCTCAAGGTCTGCCAGAACATTTTGTGGAAACAAATTATCATCTCCCCAGGCAGACCAGTCATTAGAAGCAGTTTCTTTAGGAACTGCACCGGATTGTTTTACAGCATCCGGATTTTTAGGATCACTGGTTATAGTGATCAAAGCTGTTTTGCCGGGAGTGATGGCAAACCCATCATCTAAAAGTGAGGACTTACTCATATTTGAATAATTAATACCATAATACTTTTTTATCGTTGAAATACAGGATAAGACGTGGATGGATTTTCCGTGTCGCTTTTGAAGACAATATCAAGATATTGATGGTACTGTTATCATCATGATGTGGATTGCAAGTTTTCTTAGGTTCACCCAATTTGTGAACCGGCAATATTGGAATATCATCGTTGGTTTTGCCGACAACTTTGATGACCTGACTCTCTGTATAGATAAACCGCTTGTTATTATGGCGGAGTAAATCCATAGCAGAAGTTCTTTTGCTAATTATATGGATATCTCCGCCTGTTTGCCTTTTAACGTCTGCCGTGGCAAACATCAGAGAGAAAGGCTTGGGCTCACCTTTGGCAGTAAGGGAATCTAATTCAGAGTACATTGCTGAAAAACTTATAGTTTCTTCCATGGAGGCAAAGTAAAAAACAGTACAGCGATCAGGAAAGGACAAAAAAACCTGAACGAGCAAAAAAAGGGAGTCCGGCGAAGCCGAACTCCTTTAGTTTGAAGCGGTGGTTGTTATATCAAGCCTTCATCTGCGAAGGAATAATAACCATCGGTGGTGACGATCAGGTGATCCAGGACAGGCAAATCAAGGAGAAGGCCACCTTCTTTGAGCTTACGTGTCAATCGGATATCAGCTTCGGAAGGTTGGGTATTTCCTGAGGGATGGTTGTGACACATGATCAAAGAGCTGGCATTAGCCTTGAGAGCGTGCTGAAAGATCAACTTAGGATCTGCGACAGTGCCAGAGACACCGCCTTTTGAGACTTCTACAATGCCAAGGAGCCTGTTGGCACGGTTCATTAGAAGTACGAGAAAGGATTCACGGTATTCGATGTCATCCCAAAGCGGAAGAACAACGTCAAAGCAATCTTTAGATCCGGCAATTTTTGGCCGGTTTGCGTTACTGACCTTCGTGGAATAGCTGACGGAGATCTCGCAGATCTGGAATAAGTGTGAAGTAAAAAGCATTTTATTTCGCTGATGCCCTTCAGACTTGTGTTGGCAACTGGCTCGCCGGTTTAGAAAATGAAATTTTTGCGCAATCCAAACCGGATCGAAAATTCCGGTGCAATGGTGACGGTCATTTTCTTGAAAATGAAGTCATGCAAAGCACCGTCACAGTCCGTTTTTCATGGACTGTGTAAGGCCATAGTCAGCGGAGATTTTAGATGTAGGTAACTTTGTGAAAAAATCGAGTTTTAAATACCATTATGGACGTAAACATCGTTAGGCCATACTGCATTTCTTTTTGGAAACTTTTTCTTTTGTGCTGCTCCCTCAAAGAAAAAGCGACCAGGTGGAAGAATGAATATAAAAAAAAAACCTCTGGTGGATCAACCACCGGAGGTTGCTCGAAAGGTTGAAAAATTATAAATTCTTCAGGAATTCATAATATTCAAACGTCAATCTTGACGGATTTTCAACCGACATTCTAAGGGCATAGCCTTCGAAATAGAGGGCATCAATGTAAGTGATAAATTCATCGGATCTTGAAAGTAGTGAAAGACTCATTTTGAATGCTGCTGCCCTGCAGACTTATGTTGGCATCTGGCTCGCCAGGTTTAAAAATGAAAATTTTGAACCAGGTCAAACCGGATCGGAAATTTCGATGCAATGGTGACGGTCATTTTGAATCTTAAAATGAAGTCATGCAAAGCACCAAAGGCCGTTGTCTGCGAATATTTGCGATATAGGTAGCTTTGTGAGGAAATTGAGTGATAAAGACAAGAACAGAACCAGGGGAAGGGATTTTTTTATTTACCATTTTTAAAATAGGGAGTACTCCCCTATTGATTCCCCAAAATGCCCTAATCTGGAAACGAGCACAAAAAAAGCTCCGATGGGATTTCCCATCGGAGCTGAATGTTTGAATGAACTCTCACTCAAAATGCTTCGGCTCATGCACCTGAGCATTGCTGAAAAGGTAGCAAAGGGGCCAATACTTAAATTCATCATTTTCGCCTTCTTCAGGCTCAGGATTGGCAACTTTTCGAGGACTGCCCCATACTGAAAACGCTTTTTCGCCTTTAATGACAGACTTTCCTTCTTCTTTCCATTGTTGGAAAGTCTTAAAGGCAGTATGGACACCATCGGCAGAATAGATCTGAATAAGTCCTTCATTGACTGAATCGAAGTCAGCAGCGCCGGACTTCATTTGAAGCTGAAGAACCCGTGAAATCTGTTTCAGGTTTTCACGGCGCATTTTATACAGCGCTTTAGCTTCGGGAGTAATAGAACGCACGATAGTCATAATGACTGCCTCTGCCCTGAGGACTTATTTTGGCATCTGGCGCGCCGGGTTAAAATGAAATTTTTGCGCAACCAATACCGGATCGGAAATTCTGATGCAAGGGTTCCGGTCATTTTCCTTTGCGATATCAATGGCCAGGAGCGATAATAGAACCCGTTTCTCGTAAAGTAGATAGGTTGTTGATTTCGGCGGGAAGGGGAAAATGAAGGAACACAACGTGCCGCAGGAGTCCTGTTCCATCAGGAGGGACTCTGCAGGCCCTTGACGGCAGAATTACCGATATAGGTAACTTGTGTAAAAATCGAGTGATTAAGGCAGGAAAAGAAAAAGGAAGATGAGGTACAGAAATTTAAAAGAAGAAGAGTTTCTCGTTTTTTATATTACTACTGGATGATATCCAATAATTCCATGAATTCTTTATGGTTGCTTTAAATCAAAAAGATTTACGATGTGTTCTGGAATAGGGAGTTTATTCAGGTTGCCCGGTTCAACTTTAATTGCTCCAGAACCATAACTTTTACCTACAAGTTTTAAATTCTCTAATGTATCAGGATGATTTAATACTTGCCATAGTTTATCCACAAATTCTTTGTCTCTACAAATTGGATAAACACATAAGAAGCCTGTTAATGGTAAAACTCCTGCCTCATTTTTAATGAATCTTGTCTTTCGTCTTCCAAGATATGCAAATAATAAAGGTGGCACTTCTCGTTTCTCCATTTTATACCAAGGTTTGCGTTGTTGAATTAGTGAACGATTTGGCAATCCCATTTCCTCGCCTACCTTTAGATAATCTATAATCTCTTGCGGTAAAACGTCTTTAGCGTTTATTGAAAGTAAATATGTAGGGCGATTTTCATTTTCTAATTGCTCAACATCTTTTACAGTCAATAAATTTTCTGTTGAATCTTTGGTTCTGCCAATTGCTCTTTTAAAAAATTCATTTGGAATCCCTAATTCTTTGACTTGTTGTGCAGTCAGAAAGAAAAATTCATTTGAACCAGTTGCAATACCTCTCATAACACTTGCAAAGTCATTCAAATGATATTTGAAACCATTGTGATTTTGTTCAGGTCTTGTAAAACCGGTTAAAATTCCTTCTTTGAGTTGGCGATTAACAACATCAATCGTTTCAAACTTCTGTTGTTTGAAATCTGATGAAATGAAATTGAAAAGGTCAGTTGAATATGCTTTTGATGCTTTAACCCAATGTAGCGTTTCAGTTGGTTTTGAATTTTTAATTAAGAAAACAATTGCATTAGTATCTACATTTGGAAAGGGCGTTGCATCTTCATCAAATGTAATTACACATTCTATGCAGAAATTTTCTGAAATCCATTTCCAAAGATTTTTTGCAAACTTTCCTTCGCATGTATCGGCAGGCATAATGAAAGCAAGTTTACCATCTTTTTCTAAATGGTTTAATGCTTGAATAAGGAAGTAAATATGATAACCTGCTCGACCGTCAATAGATTGTCCAGTTATACCCGATGAAAGTTGTTTGAGGAAAACTTTTGTTTGTTCGTCAATACGATGATGTCTGATATATGGTGGGTTTGCAACTATTGATTTAAATTTTCTTGGAGGAGGATTTTTAATAAAATCTCTTTTTTCAACTAAACAATTTCTCTTATTGTAAATTTCATCGCTTAAAACATTTTCGTCAATGTCAGTTCCGAAAAAAGAAACATTTGGCTTGTTTAATTTCAGTAGTGATTCGTAAAATGCACCCCTGCCTGTTGCGGGGTCAAAAACTAAATCTGTATCTTTGGAAACATAGGCAACCATTGCATCTGCAACCCAACTTGGTGTCCAAAACTGTCCTTTGTCACGAAGTATTTCTCTTTCGCTCCAATTAGTTGGTAACTTTTGATGTGATTTAACTTTTCCCATCAGAGGCGCTTTAATAGATTGACAGCATCAGGAGTAATTTCAAGCGAACCACCTTCAAATTTTACATATGGTAAAATATGTCCGTTCTTGTCTTCAATGAATGCTGGGACTAAATGAGGTCTTTCATTCGCAATTCCCAGAGGGTAGGCATAATGGTAATAATATTTGTAAATTGTTTTTTTAGTAGTAGCTCCTCCGGGTGCCTGAAAAATTTGCTCAGTCGGAAGTATTAATCCTTCGTCAATTAAACGTTGTGCCTCATCAAAAGAAAGGCCATAAGCTCTGTCAAAAAAAACATGCCACACATGAATTGGAATTTTATTTATATGTTGCCACTTGCTTAAAGGAATTCTATCCTCTTCTTTGATAATGACAGTTGGAAGAACCGCTGTTTTAGCAAGTCCTAATTTCCCCCCAAGTCGCTTTTGTGCTTTAAGAGGAATATTATATTGAGGCATTTTCTCTGCTACCCAAAGAGAATTTTCACACTCAACTGCAATAATAGCTTTTAAAATTAGGTCTTGAAGTTTGTCCTCGGTGACGAATGGTAATTCTTCCACACCTCCAATACTTGCAAGGAATTTGTCAACGAAGGACTTGTCAGCAATTTTGAAAACTAAAAGGTCGGGTCGCTTGATGTTTCCAAGTCCAGCTGCTTCTAATCTTTCAAAGTAAAGTTCAAATGCCCTAACATCATAATCCGGAGCTGTTCCACTTGGTCCATATGGTATTGCATAAAATTGGTTAGTTCTATTGACAGAATCCGTTAATCTATGTTCACTCCATACGCCCTGGGACCACCTCATTAAAAAGTCACTGCCTCTTAATTTTCTTGGATTAAGCCAGAAATCTGCCCAAGCGACTTCTTTTACTCCCCGGATCTCAAATTCAATGTCCGCTGTTGAAACGGATAAAACATTTTCAAATGGATGCATATTTTTTATCATTTTTTTTGTAAAAATAGTTATTATATTTTGAGCTGGGTTATTTAAAATGACAGTTAATTAAGTTATACATGCTATCACTGTAGTTCTATGTAAAAACCATAATAATATATAATTGAAGCTAAGTAACTATAATTGCAGGGTGTCATTAAATCAAATTATTACTTAAAAAAGACATAATAATATCTGCTTAGCGCCTTGCCTGAAATTATTAAAAGACCATCAATCTTGAATATTTGATTATGGATGCTTCCGAGGATCGCGAAAAAGAGTAAAAAACTCCATCTGAACTGTAAACCACTCTCTTAGTTCTTTATCAACAAGCAACCGTTTCACTAGATCAGTCAGTTCCTGTTTATCCATTTCTCCGGCGTAGTAACGGTTGAACAGGATTTCTTTTTCAGGTATTGAATTCATTATGAACGCTCATTTTTTTTGATAATTATATTCATTGTCCCCTTTTCAATGTCAACTACATTTGCAGCAGTAATTTTATATGATATTTCAAAACTATTTGCTTCTTCAAATCGGTCAAATGTTAAATACAATGGCGTTAATTCACAAATGTGGTTATGTTTAATTGAATTAAAATGGTCTTTTACTTCATAGCTATTTGTCTTTTTTATTGAGAAACCACTAATATTGATATCAGGAAATGTGAATCTGGGCATTGATCGCATGATTTTAGAAAAATCCACGGGAGCAAGTGAATACTCTGAAAGTTCTGGGGGAGCAGGCTCTAATTCATTTTCAGAATAATCTTCTTTTTCACATAATCTGAATCCATCTGGAAAATACACATATAAATCTATATTCTGTGCAGGAACATTCCCATTGTTAATTATTTCGATATTTAGTATGATTGTCAAATCTCTTTTATAGTCAAATATTTTATTTTTACGCAAATAGACCTCATAACTAGAAAAATATTTAAGCAAAGCCTTATTGTATTTTTCTACATTTTCCGGAGTTCTAGGATAAAAGTTTATGGGAAACATATTATGAGCCTCATTATTTAAATCAGGTTCAAGCAACGGATGGTTCTGCTTAATATTATCCATCGTTTCCATGATCTCAGCTTCATATTCTTTCAGAGGCTCATTTATAACATATTCTTTATGTGTTTCTCCATTTTTAAATTGCAACCTAAGCTTGGGTTGTAAATTCTTCAAGCGATTCAACTCAATTGTAAGTCTTTTATTTTCCTTCTCTAAAGGGTCATCTTCCTGTAATAAGTATCCTTCAAGAGGTACTTTAAAAATAATGTCATGTGCTTTGCATTTTAATTGTACTCCTAAATCATTAGAAATAATTTGGACGTTTTCAAGAGGATGGTCTTCTTTATAATTTATAACTGATGCAAGAAATAAATCGTCCTTATCATTTTTATCTAATAAATATTTGTCTATAATCTCGTGTACAGCACGTGGCATATAGATAATAAAGGGTATGTCATTAAAAAAGAGAGGCGATGATGAACTAAATTTTTTAACAAGACTCTGAACCCTTCGTTTAATACTACTAACATTTGAAGAATACTTTATTTTATCTAATTCATTTATAGTACATAAGCATAAACCAATTTGAAATGGACCATCTCCATTTTCCAAAATCCAATTTTCAATTGGTTGAAAATGAATAAAAACATTACTGTCAGGGAAATAAATCATACAATTAGAAATTGAGTTTATCCAATCGATGCCATAAATTTATATAAATATAAACCTAAATGCTAATAAACAGAAGGAAATGTTTTAGACGGCAAGGAAGAATCAGGTAAAAAAAGACCGACTGACATCGTCAGCCGGTCTTTTGGGGTTGTCCTTCTTCTGGTTAGAAGGGCAAATCTTCGCCTGTCACCGGGCCTAAAGCTGAAGCAACATCAGCTTGGGGAAGTGTTTCAGATTTTACAGCCGCGCTGTTAAAATTTCTCACTGTCCTGTCGACCTGTGCATTGGAGAAGACAAAAAGGATCGGGAAGTAGGAGAAAGCTTCTCCGGCTTCGTTGGTTTTGTCAACCTTCTTGCCCCAAATCATTTGAGCGGTTTCGCCTTTGCGAACGGAGTAGCCGGCAGTTTGCCACTGTTCCAAAGTCATCCATACCTGGTTCTTTTTCTTGCCATTGTAGAAAGCCAAAAGGCCATCATTCAAGTTTGTGGCTTTGATCTTACCAGCATCCATCAGTTCTTGCACTGTGTTTGAGGTCAGGCGGAGAGCTGCTTTCCTTTCGGAGATCTTTGATGTTTGTGTTGTTTCCATTTTGTTCTGCCCCTGCCCTGGGGACTTGCTTTGGCATCTGGCTCGCCGGTTAAAGAATTATGGGCAAAAAAGAAGGTAGTGGGGTGAGTTTTGCTGGCTTTAGGTCATCTTTCAAGGAAAGTGAATAAATCGAAGACCTGGCCATAGCAAAAGGAAAACCGCGAAAATACCTTCGCCCATGAAATTCGAAGACCGGGACGAGGCAGAAATGGTAAATAGTCCATAGCGGGGATAAGAACGGAAACAATTCAATACAGAAAACCGGCAAGGAAAGCTGCAGCCTGATCCTCACAGTGCCAAAATAATCGCGGTAAGATTGCTGCAAACGGATGGTCCTGCAGGATTTCAGGCAAAAAAGACCTGGATGACATTAAAACAGATAAACAATGGTCGAAGTGCAAGGGCATTTAACTGCAGATTTGGTAAAGAGGGTTGAAAAAGAAGAAGGGGAAGCTACTACTTCAACCGTGACTCTGTTTGATCACACAGGTCAAGGTAGGCAGAAATTAGCAAGGCAAAAAATCAACAACTCCAAGCGGATACCATTTTAACAGGGAAAGGAGATGATTTGCCATTGAGAAGGGCAGCCAGGATAAACCGGCAAATGTCAAAGGGCTTGATTTGAAAGTATCAGTGTAAGAAAAGTACAAGAGTTACTAATAAGCCGAACCAATAGATCCACGATCTTGTGGTGACAGGTTGTTAGTAACTCCTAGTCTAATCACCGATGTAAAATATACAAATTTATAGCTTAATGCCGGGGGCTACTATTATCTAAAAGTAATTCTGTAATATCACCAGAGATATTCATTAACAATACTTTAAATATGCTTTTATATAAATTCAATCTCAAATCATCAAAGAGATACCACGTACTTCCAGATTTTATCAATGATAAACCATCTCTTTGAAATTCCGGACTGGCAGTTTCTAACCTCACTTCATTATAAACTTTCATGTACAATAAACATTTTTCATTTGCTAAAGTTGTCAACTGTTCAATGATTCTTTCATCCGAAGCAGGAGGAATGAAATGAAAAACAAAAGAAGAAAGAATAATATTGAATCTTCCTTTAAATTGAAAAGTCAAAAAATCACAATTACTTATACGTTGAATAGAATGGTAATATTCTTCTAATTCCACATTGTAATGAAGAAGAGTATCTTCCCTTATATTTCTTTTGTTTATTTTGAAATTTTCTCTATCTAGGAGAATAAAGTGTTCGTTTTTCTCTATTACCTGTTTTTTTGCGATTTTGTAATTGTAAAAACATGAATAAAGATCGATGTTTGCTTTATCAATAGCAATTAGATCGGTATATCCATGAATTAAAAATTGATTTATTAGCGCACAATTCCGCGTTCCAATATCAAGAACTTTACTCTTTAAGCCAATGCGTGATGAGTTAATCAATTGATATATTCTTAGACTTTCAACCATACCGTTCTGCACCAAACTGAAAAAGTTAGGATAAAACCTCCAAAGTACACATGTGGTTCCGCATTTTATTTTTGTTTTTCAATGATTACTTAAGCGCAAAGATTAACAGAAGCCCGGGTTTGATTTGGCCGGCCAGGCAGGCGCATTAAATGTACAAATGTTCCATGTTTCTTTGACCCTTGTTCCTTAATACGCGCCTGCCTGGACGGACAATTGATGTCCGGGCTGGCCTTTGCGCGTCCGTTATGTTTTAGTTTGCCCCAATTTTGTGTCCTCAGAGATAACTATTTCTAGGACTTCACCAATATAATTTAGCCATGAAATCGCTTTAAACCCATCGATTTCAGTTCCATAGTTTAATGATATGCCATGTAATATTTCATGCCTGTTTATAATTCCTTTGAAATTTTCTCGTTCATCTTGATTTGCATTTATTAATCCTTGCACTGTTAAAGGTTGTAAAAAGTAATTTAAGATGCTACCCTTTTTGAATTTGTCGGCAATAAGAGCTGTTTCTGGTATTTTTCTTTTGCTTCTATAGGGCCTCTTTCCGGTCAAATCAAAACACATTCCATCTGCTTGACTAAGACATAGAGGAATTGAAGCATAGTAGTCTTTTCTTTCATGAGCATTGAAAGCGGAAGTTAAGATTTGTTTCCTTTCAGGATATTTGATAATTAAATTATTCTTTATTTGATTGTAATTTTTTTGAAAGTGATCTACTAAATATCTATCAACCTTTTCAATATTGCCTTCATTAATTAATCTTGCTAGTCCATTTATCTCTCCTGGTCCCATATGCATAGACATGTACCAACCTACCCCAGATAATTGCTTTAATGCTTCAGGAATTGAATCAAATGCATCTTTGATAGATTTAAAAAAATCATTTGATCGAGAGGTATATTCAGTTTGAATTTTTGTGAAATAGTTCGCCATCCTTTTTGAATAATCTTGAAGAGTGCTAACAAATTCCGCTAGATGATTTTCTGGATAATCCATAATTGGGGCAAATTAAACATAACGTAGGAAGCTACACGCAGGGGCGGATTGCGGGCGATTTCCTGTCAAGCCGAAAAACAGCCCGAGCGGAAAGATACACACCGAAAACCACTGCTGCCGCACTTGTCGGGTAGCTGATGTTATGGGCTGGGTTCATCATTTTTTCCATATTATCTTAACGAATGTCGCATTTGAAAATTTTTCTCCATTAATTGTTGTATTGCCAGAGTCACCACCTAAATAACCAAGACTATTACATTCTGAGTCAATTACTTCAGATGTCATGTCCGCCCCGCAAGTATTGCCTGGATTAAATACATAAACAGTTTTTCCCTGAAATATGTGCTCAGTAACGTCTGCATTGTCACAAATAGAAGTCTTATTGAAGCTTTTTATTTTATTTTCAACACACTTTGGAGTCCCCGATTCAATGTCAAGTTTATTACAACTTGTCAAGGCTGTAATTACAAATACGAATAGAATTGCAATATTTCTCATTAGAAGCTTAAATTTTAATTCATTAAGTTTATGTGTCTCCCTATTATTAATTGGTTTCTGGCTCCACATTTTATTTTAGTCTATTGTCTGTCAAAAATTAATTGTCAACAAATGTCAGCCCGAATTTTAAAGTTATAGTTTCTGTCCACTGTGCCGCCCTTAACCTTGCCCATAACGTATGTGTAAACGCACTGGTGCTGTTATTTCAGCTTTAGACATACAAAAACTGGCATTTACCTGTCCAAAATCGAGGGATAAACATAGTGCATTTACAGTACCAAATTGGGCCGATAACAGCCACAGCATCATTTAACATTATTTTGGGCTGTAACTTGTTCATTATTAACCTGCAAGTTTTGTTTATCCAAATGAAGGTATAAATTTAAAAGTAAATCATATGAATTCGCATAAAATAATGAATTATTTAATGGAAGCCGGTGTTCTGGCTGTTACCCAACAGGGTTCCCATTCAAAAAAACAGGAGTTATTAATAAGCCAAGGCAATAGAACCCGGTTCTCGCAACGACAGGTTGTTAATAACTCCACCATTACCGCCATTCTCCGGATGGGGAATGGCTTTGAAATATCCGCAGGATATCGATTCCGGTTTCTTTTGCTTCTTTTCTTGGCCGGCAATATGCAAAGAAAAGAAGCCTCCGGAGATCAAGTGGATCTTCGACCTGGCAGGAATATCCGGTGGATATTTCAAGGGCGATTTCTTTTTGCTTCTTTTTCTCCATCGCAAAATTTGAAGAAAAAGAAGCCGGATATATTCATCCGGTTTGCATTGAAACGTTTTTTAGTTCAAAAAACTATAAATCAACAGATCACCGCTTCAAAAAACAATGTTTTTTGAAGCGGTGGGAGTTGTTGCAGCGCTCCGCCCTGTCGGTGTTTGCAATTGCAAGTGTGTATCTTTTACCGATATATGAAATGAGCAATTTGCTCCCCTGACCAGATAGGGGAGCGCAACTCCCCTACCCTATTGAGTATGGCAGCATGGCATACTAAAAGATGAAGGGTTATCAATAGTCGAGTCAACTGAACCCTGTTCAGAGTTGACGACAAACTGTTGACAACGTTTCATCCTATCTGTGGCGCACGAATACAAACAGAGTTACTAATGAGCCGAATCAATAGAACCCGGTTCTCGTGATGACAGCTTGTTAGTAACTCGGTGTATGAAGGATTTATGTGAGGGACTTAGTGTAACGTCATCTGATCATCATGTCAAATGATGGTCCTGAGTCTATATCTCTGGCCATAGGATATAACTCCCAATAGTAAAGATTATCCCAGGCATCAGACAGATCAGTTGCTTTCCATCGTGGAATGTTTGTATTTCTTTCAGAAGACTTATCCTTGCGTATCTCCTGATCTTTGATAGGTGCGTTCTTCATGGATGCATAACATTCCATTGCATTGTTGCCATTGATCGTGAAGCGTGGAAGGAATGAGTAGTCACCGGCCAGGTATTTAGAGAAGAAAAGAAACTTATCCATGTGGCTTATCTCATGGTTCTGGTAACGATGTATAACATTCCATTTCGCTGCAATCAACCACTTCTCTACTTCAGAGAAGTAACTATCTCTTGAAATAGCATCATTCTTTCTGGTGCCATCGCTCCCCCCATATAAGTAGATCGTTTTGTTTTTGTGGTATTTATAGTAGTCGGTGAATTGCTTGACCAGAATAGTGAGCGATTCATTTTCAACATAAAAATTCTTGATGGTAGGGAATGAATTTGAAGAAATTCTTCTTTGGGCGACAACACAGCAGTTCTGTGTTGAGCCAAAATCAAATGAAAGGTACAAGGGTGAATCTTTCAGGCAGTCTTTATCGCCCAATGAATTTATAGATCCTTCCTTTGAAACATCATGATTAATGTTGTCATAGTAGGAATAATCATAGGTATCATAATAGATAACCGATTCATTGAGGGATATATAGAATTTCTTGAAATTGAAATTGAAGCGCTGGTTATCAATTTCTACATCATAGATGATTTTAGGAAGCCTTCTTTTATTGTCCTTAAAATATTGCTCGCCAAGAATTTTCCTGTTGACCGTGGATGATGCTTCCAGATATAGATATCGGGAAGGATCTTCCTGCATCATTTTTTCATACTCAAAAACCCATTCACCATCAGCCGTCAGCGGCATGGTGCCGGTGAACAAGGTGCCAAGATGACGGCGTACATGCTCAAAGCGATCATTGTTTCCTCTTAAGGCCGGAAGAACATCAGCATCCAAAGCGGATTTCTTCAGGCGTGTGGCTTCATCAAATTTCAGCGCATCATAAGAACCTGACCTGGCCATTTCAGGCCGGTCAAAAGAAATGAATTCAATAGTAGCACCATTCCAGAAATGAATACAATTTGAATAATCCAGGGGCGGATGATAAGGCTCATCCCAAAGCCATTTCCTGGGGGCTTTATGCCCGATGAAATAATGAATGTTACGATAGATTCCTCGTCTTTCCCATTGATCAATGATGGCCGGCATTGATTTAGTGCGGACATGGAAGTAAGTCAGGCCGCCAAAACCAAATTTCCCCCTGGGCATCCGGATTATATCTTCGAGAAAATCATCAGCATGAATGGTTGTCTTGCCTGTTCCCCTACCTGCGATGAACATTTTATGAGGCACCGAGGAAAATTTGATAGCCAGCTGCGCATTGTTATAGTAAGGAGCGGAAACAATATCTATCATTTGGTTTCGATATGTGGAATATCTACAGTGGTATCAAGGTAATCACCGATGCGGCTCTGAGTGACCAGGTCATTGATCTGATCAAGCATAGCATTGATCTTTTCTTTTGCTTTGGGATCAATGACATGAGCAAATTGGCTGGTAAGAAAATCAATATTGATCTGAAGGATCTGAATAGGAGGATTGATTTTCGAGGGATCGGGCAAGTCCGGATCGTCTTTATCCAAGCCGTTCACCTTGGCATGAATTTTCTGTTGAAAGACTGCAGCAACAAACCAATGATATTTTTTAGTAGCCAGAAACATGGTCCAGGCCTTTTGATAAAGTTCTTTCGCATTTTCGCTGGCAAGGTAGCGTTCTGCTTCTTTTGATGATCGGTTAGTATCGCCAAAAAGACGTTTAGCTGAAGCGATATCAGAATAAGCACGTCTTTCAGTGATGCCATAAATAGAAACAAGCAACTTAGCGACATCACGATCAGATTTCAAGCCTTTATCGAGCATGAAAGTAAAAGCGGAAGTCCAGCGAAGTCTAATCTTTTCTAAATGATCAGGCAACGTATCTGTCCTGCCAAGTACACAATTACGAATTTGATCAAAATGATCATCTGTAGCAATATTTCTCATAATGCATCATCAAGTTTTGCATTCTCGATTAACTCAAGAAATTGCGATTGTGCCGGGGAGCTTCCGTTTTGAGCAAGATCATAGATCGATTTGCGAACGGAAGCTTCAGCTTTAAGCCGTCCCCTATTAAAATAAGTATATTCGGGTGAGCTTTCTTCTGTGACCAGGTAAGTGAGTTCTGCTAATTGACAGCCAATAATAATCGCAATTTCCTTAACAGAAAACATGAGGGCAGCATTTTCCTCGAGCTGGACTAAATCTTCTTCACTGAGTTTCGCCATTGTAAATTTGTTCTAAGATCCATCCTTTATGAAAATCTGCAACCTCTTTGGAAACAGTAATAGTACCGGATTCAAGCCTTGGATTACGCGTATAGTTTGGAGAACCATTAATTGAAAGACAAATTGAAGGAAGCATGAGAACGGTAACTTTAGCATGAATTTTAGCAAGCTTTATTTTCGTTGAATTTTTTTCAATGAAAGCAAGCTCAGCCGGTTTCCGGCTGGTATTTCGATAATCACAAAGCATATAAAGTTCCGTGATCAAAGATTCTTTTTGATATATAAAGAGCTGACGCATGGCAATTTCAGAAATTGCCCATGTTGTAATATAGACCTTGCCAGAGCCAAAGCGTTTCAGCAGATAATAAACAAGATCATGCATATTCCATGCACCATCAGAAACGAATGTAACAGAGTGATCAACAAGAAATTCTTTTGAATCAAACTCGTCAGCGATTACTTTTTGCTGGCGGTTCCAAAAGGTATGCTTATCCGGTCGTATAATTGAGCCGGATTTAGAGCCGGGAATGGTAGCACCTTGAACTTCTATAGCTTTAAAGAGTGCCATCAGGTACTTAGTTTAAATTCAATGTCATTTCTCTCGGCAATATATTCATTCAACTTTGTTTGATATTTAAACCGTGTAGCTTCTGTTTTGGCAGAAGCGATTTGCCTGGTATGCTTTGAGATATAAGATCGAAGTGTATGGAGGCGCTGGGACAATTTAAGCTGAGTTGAAATATCCTGAGCCGGAGGCAGAAATTTGTATTTTTTATAATAATCAATCTGCTTCCAGATTGAACGATTGTCTTTCCACATCTTAAGAATTCGAAGACATGAAATTTCGCACATAGGTTTTGATTGATAAGGAAGCTGATAGAATAAGGAAGCAGCTTCTACAAACATTGCTTTCTTTTTAGCTTCAAGTTGTGCAAGGACCGGATCAGAATTCTGTTCCCCTACTGTTGGCTTTGGAATTTTACTCGATGTTTTTAAGGATATTTTAAAAGGATTTACAGGATGACTGGTAGTAATGGATTTAGAACCGATCTGGCGTTGTGTTTTGCTTGGAAAAGGAGGACTTGCCCTTAAGATTCTGGTTAGTTCATATTTGAGAAGACGAGTAGTTCTGGCATTTTTGCCTTTAGAAACAAGCACCCGGGACATGTGTTTGTTATTGCCGAATGCGATGAAAAGGGCAAGTCCTTCATTCCAGTCTTGATTAACAGAATCAAGCCAGGTCGTGATATCTTCGGTTTTCATTAAAGTTCAAATGAACTTTTGTCAGGAAAACATTCTTGAAGATAGCGGAAAAGCTGTGGATTAACTCCATTGTTATTGAAGTTAAGAAATTTCTTTCCGGCACAGGCGGACCGGATCTGCCTGATATTTTGCTGGATATAAACTCCGGCTTTAACATCGCATTTCGGCTCACCGATGAGACAGGGTTTTGACTTGTAATTCATATTGAAGTACAAAGTCGAAAAAAGGAACGGATCATTCTTTAGTTCAGGTTTGTCAAACAATTCCTGCAGCAGGGATTTCCGGAACACTCTGGGCAGATGGGTTTCATAATTGAAGGTTGAATGATTGTTTGCCGTTAAATACCGGTAGGAATGAATTAGAAGGTTATTCCATTTCCGGGAGCCGGTGGATTTCTCCCTGATGAATTCTTCGCCTTCGATGAATGAATCAGCCTTCAGCAGGGTAATGTCTGAATAATCGACCGGGGAA
The DNA here is from genome assembly GCA_023229505.1 of Bacteroidales bacterium. Lineage (NCBI taxonomy): Bacteria > Pseudomonadati > Bacteroidota > Bacteroidia > Bacteroidales > Bacteroidales bacterium. The sequence continues at coordinate 64,250 of JALNZD010000013.1, forward strand.
ACGAAAATGATGTCATCATAAGTATAGATGAAGGTATCGTCAACAATGTCAGATGCCAGCAACAATCTCATTTTGTTATTGACATCAAAGCAATGAGCATAAGGCATTCCGGCGATAAGATTTGAAGGAATATTCAATTCTTTGAGCTTATCATTAGCCCAACCTGGCAGGTCCCCGACTATGATGATCCGGAAAGGAGATTTGAAGTTTTTCTCAATAGATCGGATGGCATATTTAAGTTCGTCTGAAGTGGCCTTCTTGTGAACGTAAGGAATGACAATGTCTCTGGTTTTCATAAGATGAATTTAGATTGGAAGATGTCAACATATAGCGATTGAATTTTCGTAACAGTGGTGGATTTCATGTATTTAAACATGGCGTTCCCGGCCATGTTATTGACATCGAGGATATAAATGCGGCCGTCGGAGTTATTTCGAATGAGATCTATTTCTCCGAATTCAAGGCCAAAGCGTTTGGCAAACATTAACACATTGCCTATCTCTCCAGGAGACAGAATAGTTTGAATATCCTCAATGAATTCAACAGAATAAAGAGATCGAATGGGATCTGCGATAAGCCTGTATTTAAGAAAGCCAAAAGGGATTTCATTTTTAAAAACAGGCAAGCGGATGTCATGGCACAAAGAAGGCTGGCACCGGGAATCAAGGATGCGTTGGTAAATGAAGCCTGGTTCTTGTTTATAAGGTAAAGGGATGATGGTTGCATCGTGAGCGGCCTGTCTTTCTGATTTACGGATGGCAAAGCCAAAAGACTGAAAGGGATCTATAAGGGTGGAATAACCAAAGACATCTCTAAATACTTTATCGACATTAGATTTGCTGACATCGGCAACTTCAAGATTAATGACTTTAAGTCTTCCGGAAACAGCTCTCAAGACATCATCTGCCGGGCAATTGGTATTATTATCCCAATGCATGGCCAGGGAGAAATGATCTGTGTCATGATTACATGGAAGGTCCCCTATTGAGATGTTAAGATTGCGGCATACAGCCGTAATCTTACTGTAAGATTTTGGCAAATGAGGATAGAAAAGCATTTTCATGATACAAAAATGCAATTGCAAAAAAAGATTGAAAAGGACAAAAAAAGCCCTGCATTGCTGCAAGGCTTTAAAACACTAATTATTATGGATGGAAATGATTATGCTCCGGAAACAGAGGGCGAAGGTGAAGTTGAACCGGAACCTGAGTCAAGCAAGTCTTCAATGGAGCTTGAATAGATGGCCATGGGAAGGCTCTGCTGCGATTTGAAGGTGAAGGTTGTGCCTTTACCTTCAGCAACGGTTTTTCCCCAGGTGGATTCCCATGCATCCAACCAGACAGGATTGCAAGGCTCACCGATCAGGTAAGTCATGTTGGCCGAACAATTCTGAATCAGGATATAGAAATCCGAATTCATGTGCTTGGCTTTAAATTCCTGAATGGCTGCAGCCAGGCCGGGATGGAAGAATTCCAGTGAAATTTCAACTCCGCCCGAATCTTTATTATCGCCATTGAGTTTGGTTTCCTTCGGCTGGATGGTCTGGTTGGTTGCATAGATCATGTGAGCAAATTTGCCCAGGTTTAACTGAAAGGGACTGACAATGGTAATCAGGTCAACTCCCCTTGAAGGAAAGACTTTAACATCAGCCACAAGGATGGCATAAACAATCGATTTGAGTCCGCCACCGGCACCAGGGTTGGCAATATTTTGTTTCAAGATATCTACTAAATCGTACATGAGATTATATTTATTTTGGTTTAAGAACCCGTCAGCCGGTCCCAAGACCAGCCAACGGGTATCTGGTTAAATTATACAGAAGGAGATACTGAAGCCGAAGGCGACAAGGAAGCCGAAGGCGAAGGTGATGCAGAAGTTGAACCGGAAATGTCAGGCACATAAGCAAAGATTGCTTCTGCCATTCCAAAGCCGACAGACTCATGCCAATCTCCGAAAATGAGGATCTGGCGAACATCAGCCTGCACTTCGATATTGGAAGCGCCTTCGTTGGTATTGGTCAGGCGAATGAAGTTTTCTTTCGGGGTGCAGAACACGATATCAGTACCGGCCATTGAAGGCAGCGCAATGAGTTTCTTGTTTGAATCAAGTATAACTTGAGTTGCTCCGTTAAAATCATTATCAGCGCCATAGGTTTCTCTGAAATTGCGCTTGTATGCCCTGAACCAGGAAGGAGCCAGATAGATATTCATCGGAATACCCTGGTAGAGTTCGCTGATCCAATCAACGAATTCTTCAATGAATTCAACGATGTTTTCTTTTGTCATAGGACCGGCTTCCCCTCCATCGAAGAAGTTAACCTGAGTTGCAGGATCGGCAGCTTCATTTTCAAGGATGGTACAGAAGCCGTCCATTGATTTGCCGGTATTTTGGGCAACACCAGTAACAGGAGCAGCATACACACCTTTTCCGATGAGAAGTAATTCCCGGTTTTCTTCCACCTTTGGAATGACGAGTTCATCGATGACGTATTTGGTAATCGGCCAATCTTCACGAGATTTTCCTTCATCAGCCAAAAAACCGATCCATGATTCAACAATGTCATCAGGATAGAAAGACATATCAATTTTATGTCTGCGTTGAACGATGGTCAGGGGCGTGAATGTTGCCGTTCCTTTAGGAGTGAAACCCTTCTGAAAACCTTGAACCAGGTTATCGATAACAGCATGAGCCGTGCGATGTTCAAGATCTTTAGAAGCAATGGTTTTCATGTACTTCATTGACTCGGTTTTCTGAGTCAGGCGTTTCAGAATTTCCTTTTGCGCGGTCGCAATGTAGGTTCCAAATTCATTTTTCAGTTCTGTGAGAGAGATTGGCATAGCAGTATGAGTGTTTGTAGATTAAATAGAGTTTGCTGATTAGCTTAGAATTCTGTCTGCAGTTTTATTGTGAGCGTATGAATCAGCTACATTGGGAGCTGTAGCTTCGATATCATCTTTAGTTTTACCGGCAACTGTTTTGTCTGTAGCATCGACATTTTTAAGGCCGGTAATAAAGGCATTCATAGCGATCACCTTGGCATCCGAACTGGCGGCAGCGGCAATACTGACATCAATGGAATCGATGGAAGCATTAAGTGCTGCCAAAGCATTTGCGGAAGCCTGTGAGGAAGCGGTCAGGTCAATGACCTTTTGATTTAAGGCAGTGATCGCGGAAACGATCACATCAGCCGCTGAATCAATGGCAAGGCCAAGAGCTGTGGCAATAAGGGTAAGATTTTCCATTTCTGCAGGAGGTTTATTAGTGAATGAAGTGAACGAGTTTTTAAAAAAGTCTTTGAGTTTGGAAAGCAGTGGATCTGAATGATCCTGCTTCAGGAAAAAAGCGAAAAGCTGATCGGAGGTCATGACGGATGAATTATCCGGAGTCTTGGCATCTGCCCCATCGATCAAATCGACAAAGCCGGCTTCTTTGGCTTCAGTCGCGGTAAGCAAATGATCCTTGAAGTCAAAATATTTATTTCTGATTTCAAGCTCTGTCAGGCCGGTTTTGGAAGAAAGACTGGTGATCAGCGATGAGTCATACCGGTCAAGCATATCGGCAGTTTCCCGGAAATCAAGTGAATTGCCCATGGCCCATCCGGATGCGTTATGAAAAAGCATCAGGGAATTCTTGGCTGCATGAACGGTTTTTCCGGCCAGGGCAATAATGGCTCCCATGGAATAAGCAATACCATCAATATAGGTATGGGTATCTTTTTCGCAGGAATTGATGATGTTGTAAATAGGCAGACCTTCATCAATGATTCCGCCTGGTGAATTGATATGAATATTTATACGGTCGCAGGATGCCGATACTTTATTGAATTCTTTGACGAATGCGGCAGCATCCCAACTATTTTCATCCCACCAGGAATAACCGATAGGACCGTAAATATACATATCAGCGGTCTTACCATTAATGATGACATTGGTGAAGGAATTTTTCATATTACCGTTTCAAAAAAAATTGTAGTCCGGATGATCAGACTACAATATTAAAACGGTACAAATGGCTGAAAAAGGACTGAATTACTTCTCCATGTAAGCAGGATCAGGCGTTGAAAGCGATAATGCAATTTCATACCCGTTATAACCTTGCACCTGGCCAGGTAATAAAAGTTTGCCTTTTATGGTCATCGGATTTGAAGGAGTACCGTAAATACGGACCAGGGAATTTCCATCTGTTACACGAAGAATGACTCCAAAGGCAGCAAATGAATGAAATTCATTAATCAATTCCAATCTGTCTTTTGGACAGCGGAAAACGAAATCATAAGAATACAATGTTCCGGCCGGTGTTATCTCAGAAGATCCGCCACCGGAAAACGAGGATGCAGTTGCATACAAGTCTTTCCAGTTAGCACCCTCGACAAAAGTCAGAAAAATCTTATAATCGGGAAAGATGGTGAAAGCACTGATATCAGAAGGGTAGGCAAACTGGATAGACCTGATTCCTCCTATGTTCTGGCCTGTATGTTTTGAAATTGCAGTCATCTGTTAAAAAGTTAAAAGGTTAATATACAAACAGTTGGGATTTAGGGATTATTTCGGGCGCTAGCATAACAAATTATTTATGGTTTAAATGGCATTTTTTCCGGTGCCGGAAGTAAATGCGTTTCAGGGAATCATACTGGAAGTGATCAAAAGAAATGTTGTTATAATCCATGAAATTGATGATAGCGGTCTTGAAAGGAATGTTATCATGGAGGCAGCATTTATCCATATATTCAAAAAAATGCCAGCAGAACATATGATAAAGGTGGGATTGAATTTTTGAAAAGCTATTAGGTGAAATATAGTTGAACTTTCTGATATCACGAACATGGTTATAGGGCAGTTCAAAGGTAATTACATTGGGGCCTGGGATCAATGGCCTGTAGTGAGCCGGTGTATGCGTAAGATAATCAGCAAGCAAAGGTAATAGCTTAGATTTTTCATCTGCTTTAATAGGATGCTCCCCATAGTAATGAACCAGATAATCGACCAGGTAAGGCCGCATATAAACAGAAACATAAACCGGATTCTCAGCCATTGAAGTTTTGATTAGTGGAAAGAATTAGTGGACACAGGCATTTTATTCATTTTAGGGTTGGTGGGCTAATATTTCGACCTACAATACCCTACACGACCTACAACTCAGTAAATCAGAATAATAGATCAATTTATATGTAGGGCGATGTAGGGCAGAAAATATTTTGAAAAAAGATCATTTTAGATCAACCCTACATCACCCTACATTGCCCTACCAGTATTTTCCTATGTTTTATCAATAAATAGTATAATAATAAGTTCAATATCATTCTAATTAAAATAACTGTAGGGCTGTAGGGCAGTGTAGGGCAAGGTTTTGGCATAATCAGGAATTATAAGGTTTGATATGGTCAATTACAGGTGTATTGTTGCCAAATAAGTCAATCATTGTTTTATTAATCTTCATCAGTTGACACAGAAACGCCATAAGGCTTTGATTTTGGACCGTTTGGTGCACTTTCCAGCAAGCGGATCATATTTATATTCAAAGCATGATAGTCAAAAACATAAGACGAGGTAACCTGTTTAGTCTCAACCGGCTCCCCTTCCGCTATAACATAATCCTTTCTGGTAAAACGAGTTGAATTTTCAACACCAAGGAAATGCTTAGAATTTTCCAGGTAATACTTCAGGGTTGCGGATGGTAAAAATTTCATACTGGACCTTTTCGCGTGTTCAGAATAAATTTTATAAACACTGGTAAACTTTATTTTAATGACAGTCATCGGCTGCGGAAGTATGATATCTCTCGATTTTTCCTGAATATGCTCTGCATGCGCCACAACAAAATGCCATTTATCAATCAAGGTATTATTATCGAACAATGATTCAACCAGGTCCCAAAAGATTGAGATTTCATTACTGGAAGCTATTTGAGCATTTTGATTGACCATAGATTTGATGGCCGATTTTTTAAGATCATCGAAAGTGAAGGGAAGATCCAGGTTTTCTTCTAAAGTTAAGATCGAAGCAAGCATAGCGCACCAATTGCGGAGAATTCTATCTTCAACGACCGTTTCACCAAGGTCTTTAAGAAGGATGGACAAAGCATTGTCGTAATTTTCATAGTAATTCTCTACAAAAAAGGATCTGTATTTGAGTATTTCAGCGGTAACATGGGAAAGTCCCTGCTTTTCCATGTCTTTTAAAAGAGTGTAACTCTCTTTTTCAGCGATGGAATACTCTGTCTGGTGAAACTGGAGAAACATGACTCTGGAAAATAAGGCAACATCAGCGGTAGGCATTTCCTGACCGGAAAGGATCACGGCAGAATTAACCAGGGTGGTTTCTTTTTTCTTTCCTTTATCATAGTTCAAGCGGTTTCTCCCGATGGAATCATAAATGGATTTCAGGGTTTCAATTTTATCATACTCGATATTGTTTTTGTATTCATCAATCCAGGCGAAAGCATTGATGAACTGCTGAATATGTTCGGCCAGACCTGCCTTGGTGCCGTTATGGATATTGAATGGCGTCTGCTGCTTCCCAAAAAGGCAGGAAAGCGACATTGCCATCTGGCTTTTTCCGGTGCCTTTGGGACCGAACAGGTTCAGGATCGGGAAATTTGAGAACAAATGAAGCAGATGATCCCTGAACAATGAAGAAATATAGAAGGCAATACCGAATTTGGCATTTTCTCCGAAAACCTGGATAAACATTTCAGCCCATTTGCGGATCGTAACATCTTTTTTAAGATAGATGAATTTGCGCTCATCAATGAACACTGATTTATCATTGATGTAAATGTTTGAGAAGGCAGGAATGAAGAAATTCCGGTCATGAAAGGCAATCAGGCCGGTACTGTCAAGTTCGGTAAAACCTTCTTCGGTAGAAATTCCATTAGCCCATGCCCAAAAGCCTTCTCTTTGCCATCCCAGGTTACGAATTTCGGCGCAAGTCTTTGTTTCTTCGTACCATTTCTGCTTGAGCTTGGTAAGATAATATTCTGTACCCCAAAAAAGGAAGTTGCCTTTTCCCTCTATTATTCTCTTAAAATTCATGATGGAAGTCATCTCCGTCATGTCAAAATCAATAGTCACCTTATGGCCGGCATAATTGGTAAGTTCAAAAATCCTTCGGGTATCAATAGTGCTTTCTACATGATAAAGCGGTTTCATGACAAAGTTTGAATACTGTTGTATCCCATCCTTTGTGCTGAAATGGTATTCGTTATTATCTTCATAGAAGCCCCATTTATGAAAGTCAGCGGGATTAACATGAGATGGCAGTTTAACGCCGGCTTCGACCGGTGTAGTCCGGGCGGCAATGGCAAACTGACTGACTTTATCAGACAAAAGTGACTGAGCAATTTTGAATTTTTTACAGATCTTAGATATGAATAATGTGACTAGGGATTCTTCCTGATATAGGGAAAGGATCAAAGCCACGTCCCTGATGGCTTCATTGCGAAGTACAGGATCATCCTGGGTGCCGGTGAATAGTTTGTCTGCCAGCCAGAGGGGAAAGGCCAGACGGTTGCCAATGATGAATTCAGGCATCTTGATCTTAGGATTCTCCCGAATGTAAGAATCCGGATCTTGGGAAAAAGGTAATTCAACGATGGAGGGAAATAGGCCGTTTTCAAGACAGATACGGGCATTCTTGATCGATGCCTTTTGTCCGGCCGGATCGCCGTCATAGAAAAGAACTGCATTTTTACTGTATCGGGAAAGCATTTTAATCTGGTCCTTACTCAAGGCTGTTCCGCAAGGTGCAACAGCATTATATACGTCAGCTGAATGAAGTGAAATAACATCGGTATAGCCTTCGACAATAATGGAGAAATCGAGTTTACGGATTGAATCCTGGGCGAAAAACAGCCCAAAGAGAGTAAAGGACTTGTTAAAAACAGGCGTATTGGTAATATTCAGGTATTTGCTTTGCTTGAGTTTAGAAGTTTCGAAGACGCGGCCAGCAAAAGCGCAGATGCGCCCCTGAGTATTATGAATAGGAAAGATAATTCTATGGCGGAAGAAGTCATAAGTAACCAGCTTATCATTTTGATGGATAAGACCGGACAAAAGCAAAAGCGTTTCGGAATAACCAGCAGCAAGCGCCGCTTGATGAAATTTATGATAATCGTTGTAGGCATAACCGATATTGAATTCCACCTGGTTATCGGCATTAACTCGTTTATTGGCGTAATCCAGAGCGACCGGTGAGGAAGGCAAAGCCTGACGAAAATAGGAAGCTGCGAATTCATTAAGGTTAAACAACTCTTCTTTTGTATTGGTCTTATCGACTTCTTCCTCGTTGTAAGATTCCTCCTTTGGGATTTCGATGCCATACTTATCGGCCAGGTAAGTTATGGCCTCGGGGAAGGACATTCCTTTATGGACCTTGAGGAATTTTACAACTCCGCCGGAGATATCCGAGGAAAAGCATTTAAAGATTTGCTTAGCCGGGCTTACACTGAATGAAGGAGTCTTTTCATCATTGAAGGGGGATTTCCCGATCCAGTTTTTACCTTTTTGTTTGAGCTGAACAAACTGACCGATAACATCAACGATGTCAGCTTGATCAAGAATCGTTTCAATGACTGAGTTTGGAATCATAGACAGGATGTTCTGGATTTGGTTAAAGATGAGCGTAATAACCGCCGGGAGAAAATTGAAAATGGCATTTTTCTATGGTGTAGGCTCAATGAGATCATTGTGGTCTTCGATTCCTGTATATGAGCTTATTAATTGAAGGCTTTCAAATTCAGTGAAACAACGGTTATTTTCACTAAGCCAGCGGTAATATGTCCTCGGCGTAATGTTGAAATAATCGATAAGGGCATCTTTTAGCCTTGAATTTGATCTAATCTTGTTTAAAGTGGTCTTTTTTAATTGCATAGTAACAATAAATTAAGAATTTACTTGACTTCTATATAAATTGTGCTAAATTTGTCACAATAATGAGACACCAAAAGTAGATTACAGCTAATAATATATCAAGATATTGTTAGTAAATAAGTGGAGTAAATATTAACAAAATTTCAAATGTTTGATATCGAACTTATTAAACGAAAGGCAAAAGAAGTAAAGATGCCGCTTGCTGAGTTAGCAGAAAAAATAGGATATTCTGAAGCCGGATTTCATAAAGCCATAGCCAACGGCACATTAAATTTAAAAGCCATTATTAGACTAAGCCAGGTGTTAGATTTGCCGCTGGAAGATTTTATTCAAAATAAGGAAGTAGTAACATTAGCAACGGTTATAGATAAGACACATCAGGAAGAACCTGGTCGCAAATGGAGTGATATGATAAAAGGCATAGAACAAGAGAGGGAAAATTTAAGACTGACGATTGAAGGTTTATTGGAGCAATTAAAAGAGAAGGATAATCAATTAAGAGAGAAAGATAATCAGATCGATAGATTCATCATTGCTATGAGTCAAAAAGATGAATTAATTAGCGATTATCTCTACATGCTCAAGCATTTGACGTCGGATAGGTTTAAAAACATTGATAATGATATGTTAAAAGGTAATCCTAAACCGTACAAAGAGTTACAAGAAAAAGAGTAGGCTTCCAAATGGAAGACTATAAAAATAGTCGTAAAACAGCTATAAAGGCTAAATAAAAGTGTTCATTCCTTAGTGGTAATTGCTTCTCCGCAACCTATTGAACTGTAAAAAAGTAACAGTTATTATACTATTAATTATAGGGCATATTAATAGCTTTTATTTGATGGATTTACCCAATAGTATCTGATAAACTTCTATGAATATATTTAACTCTATTTCAACGCCTTCAATCGTTCGTCTTCAACTATTTTATTAATTAAAACTGTGATAATTTTATAGAGTTTCGAATTCTCTGTATAATCTGCCGGGGCAATAAAATCTGCACGTTTTTGTATGATGAGATCTTCACAGGTTTGTTTTGCGGATAGTTTATCTTTCTTTTTTCTCCTGTGCGGATCATAAACAGCAATAGCAGTTCCGCCCTCCTGTTTGATCATTTTCATGGCCGGCACATCTGTCTCTCCATCACCCAAATAAATCATCCTTGAAAAAGGTATGGGCCTTTTCTCATGCTCTACAAATTTGTTGATCAGGGTATTATCATACGAATTGTTGATTCCTTTGTTAATCCTGAACAGGTATTGAGTTTTATTGGTATAATTGATCGCCAATGCTGGCCAGATGGCTACATCGTTTGCATCAAAGACAAAGCCGGAGGCGAAAATGTTTTTAAAATTTTTCGCAATACTTGTACCTTTTATAATATCTCTGATCCCTGAGGAAATGATGTGATGATCAATGGAAGCATCCTTTTCTGCAGCGTAATGGTTTATTCGGTCAAAAAAAGATTCGACACCATTAAAAAAGCGGATGTCTTTGCCATGATCCAGAAACGCTCTCCTGGTAACCGGGATGTGCTTTTCATCGGCTTTTTGCAGCATCAGTTGCATATAGGCCAGTATATCATCCATATCCTGGTCCTTTGCCCTGGCATTGGATGTTTTCCAAAATTCCGCCTTATTAATGCCAAGCTTTGGGATAAAAGAATGTTCCTGCATATTCCCCGGCGCAAGTGTGCCGTCAAAATCATAGGCGATGGCGATTCTAACCAGCGTTTTGCTCATAATAATCTATTCCTATCTCAACAGCACCAGCCTTCTTGTCTCATACAACCCTCCGGCCTGTAAACGATAATAATACACCCCGCTTTCCAATCCTGTAGCATTGAACACGGCCTGGTGCAAACCGGTTTCCTGGATTTCATTTACCAATGTGGTCACTTCCCTGCCGGTCATGGTGTATACTTTCAGGGAAATAAATCCTTTTTCTATAAGGTTGTAACGGATCGTTGCTTTGTCCATGAAAGGGTTCGGAAAGTTTTGCAGCAAAGAAACAAAAGATCCCCTACCCTTTTCAGCCATTCCAACATAAGATGGTGTAATTACAGAATAGTAAACGTCCTGTTCGCCATTAAATGTAGCTGCCCAGGCAAGATGAGCTCCTGCATCATCCGAGTACATATCAAAATAATCCCCCATCTTGTCCTGCTGAGGCCATCCGATGTGAGGATTAAAAGAATCGGATAACTTTACATTCTGCGTCCAGGTAAGGCCTTGATCCAACGAATAAGAATAATACAATGCTGAATTTACTAAACCGGAATTATCCCGGGTATCCAGCCAGATGACATCTATACGGCCATCAGGGGCAACTGACATGGTCCCAAACCATTGATAGGCATTGTTTCCGGGATCGTCATTCACCCTAACCGGAAAGCTCCATGTTAACCCACCATCCGTGCTCCGCGCAAACATGATATCACAGGGATCTGAGGTGGAAAAACGCTCTACGGAACAAAGAAGATAAATAATACCATTACCGGGCCCACCGCTTGAATCCATGGTTATTATTGTCTGACCAAGCAAACCGCCAGGATTCGGACATTCGTACCCTCCAAAACCAACGATTTGACCATTAAGATCCACGGAAACTGTGAAATCCCATGACACATCTTCACCGGAATTTTGCGCGTTGGAAGATTTTGCCACCATAAAACCACTCCATAGTGCTCCGCCAACATAAAGTTCGCCATCCGGACTGACAAAAGTCGTCCCCCAGTAGGGATCACCTGGGATGCTGGAACAATCTTCATAGGAGAGATTATTATCGGTTGAACGGGTGAACAAATATGGGTAGCAGGAACTGGCGGTGGACCAGAATTCATAAATGTTCCCTGCCCCAATTCCAGAAGTTTTGTCGATCGACATCCATTGTTTATCACCCCCATGTGCATAGGTACCCATGCCCCATGAGCTACCACCATCGTCAGACTTGTAAACATTACACCAGTATTCATCTCCTCCAACAGTCAGGCTGTTATAGTAGAAATTTCCATCTCCATCACTGCCGAGAACAGGATCAGACCTGAATATGCCGGGATCGATCACCCCGGGAAAAATCCAGGTCTGCCCGGCATCTTCCGTATACCCATAGCCTGCCTGGCGAAAACTGTTAGAAATATTATCAAATTGCCGCCAGCCAATGGCAATTTTGCCGGGATCATTCGGGTTGAATGCAATGGATGGCTCGTTGGCTGCGTCATTAACGATGTTGTTTCCTTCTATGTTGACATTTACCTGCACTATGGAGAATCCCTGGGAATAAAATCTATAAGCAGGCGAAGTCGCATGCATTTCGCGCGGAGAAGCAACATATGCTCCATCCGGAATTTCCAGTAAAACTCTCTTTGGATTTTTAAGTTGATCACCGGTTTTGTCCTGGCCATAACCCGTGGGTAAAAATGCAAGCATTATGATTGCAAACAAAAGCAGAGACGAGTTTTCCGGAAGTTTACAAATAGATAGTTTTTTCATAATTGTCCTAGATATAGAGTAAAGAAGTAAAGATAGCATTAAATAATCTTCAATTCACAACTCACTACTCACTATTCATAACTCATGACTTAAAAAAAATCCGGCTGAATAAACTCCGGCCGGATCTATAAATCAATTGATGGTTTAACTCTTCAGTTCGTCAGATTACTTCTTGATAAACTTCGTCTTGAAGGTATCTTCCTGAGTAATGATAAAGACCATGTAAACCCCTGTTCTGAAGTTTTCCAGGCCGATAACCTGCTGTTCATCGTTTATGATTTCATGGTGGACCACCTGTCCTTTCATATCGTAAATGAAGAGTTCCGCCAGTTTGTTATTTTCAATGCTGATATTCAGTTCGTCGTGAGCAGGATTTGGATAAACCTTGATTTGGTTATCTTCATTACTGGCCGTTTCTGCAGACTCACCCAAGGGTCCTGTCAACGGGATCAGGTAATTGTTCGGGTTCACTTGCATGGAAGCCGTAATCCTGACATTATCGATATAGACATCATCATTATTATCACTCGCATCGCACATAAACCTGATCTTCATGTTTGCAGGGAAAGTATAACTGGTTTCCAGTATACTAACATTCGCACCATAGAAAATGCCATTATTGAAATTAGTAGTCCTGGCATAATTAGCCACGTTGTACCAAGTAGTTCCGTTGTAATACTGAACCCAGAAATTTTCAGTGGAATTGTCCATACTTATAGCGATAAATTCGAATTCCACATCGATCTGAACATACCCAGGAGTACTAACATCCACCCCATTAGTCAGGTAGAATGATGAAGGAACAGCGGTATTGTCCTGAATATCAATCGATGCAATCCCTCCTGAAGCGTACGTTCCGCCCGTATAACGTGCACAATCTGCTCCCCCATCGGTCCAGATACCCCAACCGGCCTCAAAATCTGAGAAGCTAAGCTCCACAGAACCAAATGGTGAAGCTTCCGTGGTGAAAGACCAAACTGAACATCCTGTAGCTGAACCATTTGCGTTATATGGAACCACCTTCCAGTAATAAACCGTGCTATAATTGAGATCTCCAGCAGGATCATAAGAAGTTACGGAACCAACATTTGTCCCGTTGATAATATTTGTCGGAGGATTATTGGTTCCGAAATACAAGGTATATCCCGTAGCATTGGTAACACTGCTCCATTGGAGGTTAGTGGTTATGCTGACCCCTGCAGCACCATTTAGTGGAGCAACCGGGCTGGTACAGGATGGAACTGCAACTACATTTATATAATTGGCTTTTGTCTCAGTATCAGAACCTGCTGTATTAGTGGCAACCAGGGATACTGTATAAATACCTGCCGTACTATAAGTTACGCTTGGATTTTGAGCCGTGCTGGTTGCAGGAGTTCCACCGTTAAAAGTCCATGACCATGAAGTCGGTCCGTTGGTCGAGAGATCTGTAAATTGAACGGCCTGTCCTTCAATAACCGTGGTATTGTTCGCGCTGAAATTTGCTACGGGTGGCTGTGGTGTTCCAAAGGATACAGTATAATCCTCTACCTCCCCATAACTGAATGTTTCACAAGAGGTTGGAACTGCATTATACTTCATTGTAACACGCATACGGGTCGTCCCTGAAACGCCTGTTGCAACAGTAAAATTACCGCTCACCGTCGTGGTGCTTGATGCCGGGGCAAAGGCTGTTTCATTAGCATCCAGGAAATCACCATCTTTATTATAGTCAATCCAGACCCTCCAATATTCAACATAGGTAGACCCTGAGAAAGCCGGAGTAAGGGTCACTGCAACATTACCGCCAGCTGTCATGGGAACGGTCAGGTTGGTGAAATTAGTATAACCTGCAGCGCCTGAACTGTTTATAAAGCTGTTGAAAGCAACCTGCCCTATCCATTCGTAAGAATAATTGCTTCCCTGGGATGCACAGTAGTTGATCTGAACTGCGTTCACCGTGATATAATTTGTCTTCAATTCCGTATCGCTGCCGGACGCATTAGTGGCCACCAGTGTGACTGAATATGTTCCCACAGTATTATAGGTTACAGTTGGATTTTGAACAGTCGAAGACGAAGGAGTCCCACCCGGGAACGACCAGCTCCATGATGTCGGGTTGCAATTGGTATTATCGGTAAAAGTAACCGTATTTCCAACTGTCACAGTAGTAGGACTTCCTGTGAAATTTGCTGTTATATTAGCAACCGAGATATAGCCGGTTTTTGTAAGTGTATTGGTTGTCGAGCCATTACCCACGATCAGTGTAACATCATATACTCCCGGTGTATTGTAGGTTACAACAGGATTCTGAACAGTTGATGTTCCAGGTGTACCACCCGGGAAAGTCCAGTTCCATGAAGTCGGAGAACCTGTTGACTGATCGGTGAAAGTGACCTGTCCGCCTGTGCAAACAGTCGTAGGAGCCCCTGAAAATTGAGCAGTCAATGCTGGTGGGGTAAAAGTAAAGGCGGCTATTTTCGTTTGCCTGCTGCCCCCGTATTCTGAAGTAAACCAGAAAGTATGGTCATTCAGCGGATCGATTGATATACTGGAATAATCACCCCAACGATTGTAGGCGGTCTGTGAACTGCTTCCATTCTGGATGACCTCTTCAGCCACATCCAATACACCGGAGGCTGAGGCATAGGCTGATGCTGACTGTCCGCAATACCTAATGCCTGGATATAAAGTAGTGCTTGAAACAGAGTAGCCCAATCCGAGTTCATTATAACCATTTAAAGCAACGCTTCCCATCCATCTGGAGTGACCGTCAGGCGCATAAGTACCTGACTGTCTGAGTGTCCAGGTTCCGGTTGTGCGTCGCAATTCATACCACCTGATACCGGCATGATCGGTCGCATCAACATCAACAGTATGACTGCACACAATAGTTTGGTAAGTGCCAAAATTCCTGTATTGAGGAACGTTCATAATAACCATGGGAATAGCATCAAGTTCCCTTGTCGTACCTTGTTGCTTGATATTGTCCC
Source organism: Bacteroidales bacterium (assembly GCA_023229505.1). Classification (NCBI taxonomy): domain Bacteria; kingdom Pseudomonadati; phylum Bacteroidota; class Bacteroidia; order Bacteroidales; species Bacteroidales bacterium. The sequence goes on from JALNZD010000013.1 coordinate 79,576, forward strand.
AGTTATTTCCGAAATTGCTGTCAAAAGCAGGAATATTGAGCTGCTGACTTCGTGTAAATGTAGAGCTTGATGGTGTTGTCCAGTTTACAGCCAATTCATATATCCACAGCTGGTCGACACCTCCGCCAATGGCGTCATCATTTATTGTGATAAATAAACCGGGAGCTCCTGCAGGCGCAAAAGCACCGTCATTATCAATTGGCGGAACGCACATAAATCCGTCAATTGTTGTGGGCCTCCATGCATTATTAAACCCTACCATCTGCGCTGTTCCACCAATGAGCATCTGGGCGCGCTCAAACACATAGATATCATTTCCAGTGCTGTTATTTGTACCCATGTAGTAACCATCACGCCAGATGCCGAACTTTTCATAATCAGGCATATCAGCAACATCAAACGAATACTTATGCCATACTCCGGTGGGGTCATTCGTAGCTGATACGGCGATCAGCATATAGTCATTTGAGCCACTGATAGAAAACTCAGCGACAAGCCACCTGTCGGCCTGTTCATCATAAAGGCAGATTGGGTCACCATCGTTATATTCTGATCCGGTGACTCCGCTGAAAAGCAGGTTCATATTGGCAGGCCCTGCGACCAGAGCGCCGTTTGCCTTGTTATAAATGGCATACACGGTGTTGATGGTTTGCATATAATGGTTCGGACCTATTGAACCATTAGCATCGGGTGGGTAATAAGGGGATGGTTGTCCGCTGAAATTCAACACCGGAGCCTTTATCCCCATTGTTTTGCCCATCTCTTGCTGCCAAACAGGGTCCGGTCCCTGCGGCAACGCTGTACTGGCATAAGGATAATGCCTTTCTTTCAGTTTTTTATTCAGCATTTTCTGCTCCCCTTTTAGTACCAATTGCTGAAATTCCGCATCGGTAATTGCAGGGAGGTCCCTTAACGCAGGAGATAACCCATGATAAACCCCTGTTTTTATTATAGAGGGGGAAATGGGATTGTCCTGGGCTGCCAGTTTAGCCATGCCGGATAAAATGACCAGAAATAAGTAAAGTGAAAGTCGCTTCATAATCTCAGTTTTTAAAGGTTAATTATTTAAAAAGATTGTCAATAGATTAAATTATAAGTTGATTCTGGAATTCTGTTCCATTCCAGATAAGAAAAATCCTTAGATTTTCTTTAATAATGAATTACGAAAAAGGATGATGGTAAAAATCAAACCAATTGGGGGGGAAATGGTTTACGATATAAAATTACATTGACGAATTGAAATATCCAAATTTTTATTAAAAAACTTTATCTTAAGACTAATAATTTAATACTCTGACATTCATTATTGCTTTCTGGAATCAAAAAGTAAATTCCGCATTGCCTCGCAGGATCTGGCCAAATACAGTAAATGATAATAAAACGGAAGCAATGATGAAAAACCTCATAGAGATCCTATTTACTCAGATATTCAATACTAAATCAAAACCAACCCGCTCCAAGTCCTCTGAATGGCCATGGAATAGAAACTAAAATCAGCAATAAAGCAACTGAATAATAAACCAGAATCTGCTTGTGCTTTTTTAATTCATCAACAGCCCGATCAGATTTAACATAACCGATCGTGACAAGGATAACTGAAATGATCATCAGGCCGATATGTTCAACCAGGAAGAACCTTAACAGGCTGTCTTTCATCGATGCGGCATCAAAGATCACTTTCGGACTTATGAAGTAAAGCACAAATCCCAAAACCAATTGAAGGTGGATGAAAATTAGTGCCAACCTGTTGAAAAAGCAATCATTGCAATTAGAAGAAGATTTCCTGGTCAGCTTAAAACCGGCATTTACGATGGCGGCAATAATGAATAATAACACCAGCCATCTCAGGCCGGAGTGGATATGGACGAAAATCGGATAAATGTTCATAACTTATTGAATTGTAGTATTTATAAAAAATGAAGCATAATCACTATATGTAACAGAAATAAAACAGCCTTCTTCATAAAATTTTGTCTATATAACTCATCATTCGTTCTTACTTTTACCTGATTCTTCAAAAGTACAAAAAATGATTAATGTAATCGACCTCCGAAGTGATACCGTCACCCGCCCCGGAAAGGAAATGCTGGATCGCATGTTTAAAGCCGAAGTTGGTGATGACGTCTTTGGTGATGATCCTACTGTCCAGTTACTGGAAGAGAAAATGGCCGGTATGTTCGGAAAAGAAGCTGCATTATTTTGCCCATCCGGCACTATGACAAACCAGGTTGCCGTAAAGGCTCATACCCAACCGGGAGAGGAAATCATCTGTGATATCACTTCCCACGTTTATAATTACGAAGGAGGCGGAATTGCATTCAATTCCGGATGCTCTGTCAGGCTTGTCCATGGAGACCGTGGACGCATGAAGCCAGACCAAATTTATGACAATATTAACCCTGATAATGTCCATTACCCGAAAACAAGGCTGGTTATTGCTGAAAACACTTCAAACAAAGGTGGAGGAAGCATTTATGATATAAATGACCTGTTACAGATCGGAAAAATCTGTCGCGAAAATGATTTGCTTTTTCACCTTGATGGGGCCCGCCTGTTTAATGCACTGGTTGAGACCGGGGAAAAAACAGAAGATTATGGAAAAATATTTGACTCCATTTCGGTTTGTTTTTCCAAAGGATTGGGAGCACCTGTCGGATCTATACTTACAGGCAGCAAAGATTTCATTTACAAAGCCCGCCGGATCAGAAAAGTGCTGGGTGGTGGCATGCGCCAGGTTGGCTATCTTGCCGCCGCAGCTGATTACGCAGTTGAAAACAATATACTGAGATTAAAGGATGACCATCGCCGGGCGAAGGATCTCGGTTCATTTCTTTCCGCAATGAATTTTATAGAGGAAGTCATGCCTGTTCAAACCAATATAATAATATTCAGCCTGAATGAAAAGTATTCTCAGGATGAATTTCTCAGATTGCTCAATGAGAAAGGGCTTTGGGCTGTGGGGTTCGGACCGCAGAAAATTCGCATGGTAACTCACCTGGATTATACCGATAAAATGCTTTCCAGGACCATCGATATTTTAAAAGGACTTTCCTGATTAAAAGATAATTTTAATTCTTTTCAGGCGCTTTCTTCTTTGAAACTGTCCGGTTCGCTTTTTCGCAGCTGATTAATCAAAGGTTTAAACTCTTTGCGGATCGTTTCCCATTTATCAGGGTATTTTTCAAGTAGTTGCCTGATTAAATCCCTGTTCTTTCCCAATGATTCAGTAATAGCCGGAGCTGATATCGGCGGATCCAATGCCTGCCCGACTTTCGAACTAATGATTGCTATATTTTTGTTTTTCAATCCAATAGCTGCCATTTCCAATTTGTCAAGTAATTGCATAGCCCTGGATTGACGACTGTCAATTTTTCTTGTAAACTGCTCCGTTTTCTCGATGACCTGGTAACTATCAAAATCAAGGCTGTAAGAATGGATCTTTACTACTTCTTCTTCGCTTAACATTAATAAATTCTCAGTGAATACAATAGCATTTTGGAGAATTACAGGTAAATGCTTCAGATTCCCTTTGAAATCCCTAATCTTATTTAATGCTTCATCCGTTAAAATATAAGTCCTGCCGTACTCCTTCGATAAATCCTGCAAGTGCAGCTGGGCCACGTTAATCATATTATCTCCATAACTAGCCTGAATTTGGTTAAGTTGCTCCTTCAGTGATATGTTTTCACTGATGACCGCTCTGACCCCATTATTCAAGGTTCGGAGCAATCTTCGGTTAGACAGGTTCAACTGGAGAAAGGATTTAAACTGATAATATAACAAATGACCGATAATTATTTTATGATCAGCAGTTAGCACCTTATCAGCCTTATTAAGACCAAAATTCCCGAGGTTCTGGTTGAAATAAATCAATAATAAATCATTCAGCTTATCAGTATCATTTTTAAAACGTAAAACAAGGATGACATTATCCAGCTCTGTAAAAATAGTAGGGACTGTCAGGCGCTGAGGGGAGAATTCGAATGGAAGGTCCTCCTTCTTGATCCATGCGAACTGATGATTTTCTGTCCTGAACTTTTGAATCATGACCATATTCTCAGGCCTTTGCAAAACTTCATCAAAGCTATCTTCTATGTCATGATCTCTTTTCCGTGACAAAATCCTGATCTGCCGGTCCCGTTGTGAAAAGTAAATACCTGCTATCTTTTCAATGCCTGGCAGGAATAAATCGGAGTAATGAAATACATTCTCAAATTCATCCCCGATGAATGAAAATAAACCTGGCTTCATGGTTAGTTGAGTTTTGGCAAAGATAAGAAAAATTAAGTACTTAAGTCAATAGTTAAGTAATAATATTAAGTTACTTAAGAATAAATTTAAATATTCCGAAGTTATTACTTAAGAAAACAATAACCACTTAATTTATTTGTTTTCAGCATTATAAGTACTATATCTTTGTATTATCTCCAATAAAAATCCTATTAATTATTAAGTATAAATTCATAAAATATTTTAAGTTAATTAAATTATGCTGAAGTCTGGTTCTAATTTTATCAGGATGTTATTTTACGGAAGATCCCACCACAAGATCCGGACTGATTCATATTGGACTGACTCCTATCCATCTCCTGAGCCTTCATGGCTGAGAAAAACAGCCAATACAACCAGTGACTGGATTTATAACCATATCGACAATTTCTTCCGGGGTCCCGCAAATAAATATAAAGCAGAATTCACTGGTGATCTTTCCAATACAACTATCATAAGTACAAGTTATAAGGAATGGGAATTGAACCAGGACATTGTTGACATTGCATTCGAGGATATCAAGAGTAGTTTGAGTTGGATTTTACCCGGTTTCATTAGAAAATTTGCGTTCCGGTTACACCAGTTAGCATTACTTTATCTTTTTACAGATGTGGTTAATGAAGAGGAATCTTCGGAATGGGCTGAGTTAAGGGATAATCATAATAACCGCATAATATTGGATAAAAGAAAGGTCTTATATACTCTTCAAGGTTTCAAAGATAGAATTGACTCTGATTGCTTGTCTATCAATAATTGGTGGAAGAAATTCATCAGCAGGTTAAGAGTGTTCTTAATGCTGGAACAGGAAAAGAAAACGTATTATTTACTGGGTTACTTTGCTCCTCAGGGATATGATTATTCGATTGATAATCAAAACTACATGATCAGAGGACCTGATAAAACCAAATTGAATCCTGCCTTTTCCTTTCACAAAAGAATTTGATTAATTTCGCTGCATGAAAATTGCAGTAACAGGTGCCAATGGGCATGTTGGTGCTAACTTATGCCGGAGTTTACTTGCTGAAGGTCATCAGGTTAAAGCACTCGTTCATCAGAACATTAATTCACTCAAAGGTCTCAATATTGAAATTGTTCAGGGCAGCCTGCACGATCTCAACGCACTAAGGAGCCTTTGTAAGGATGCAGAAATTGTTTTTCACCTGGCCGCAATGATTTCGATTGATGGACATAAGAATAAACTTCTGGAGGTCAATGTAGAAGGCACAAAAAATCTTATAAAAGTCATACAAGAAAACGGTGTCAGGAGGCTGATCCATTTCAGTTCTATCCACGCTCTCTCCCATTTTCCTTTGGATCAACCCATGGATGAAACAAGACCATTGGTCAAGGAAGGGCCCATGTGGTATGAAATCACCAAGTCAAAAGCTGAAAAAATAGTTTTGGATGCCACTATTGGAGGACTTGATGCTGTCGTGATTAACCCAACTGCCATTGTAGGCCCGAATGATTTTAAACCTTCACTTGTAGGTACTGCACTTATCAGATTGTATAATAACACTTTACCAGCATTGGTACCAGGTGGATACAACTGGGTTGATGTGCGGGATATTGTTCAGGGTGCGATTGCAGCTATGGACAAAGGGCGAAAAGGAGAACGCTATATTCTGGGAGGAAAATGGGTAAGTATTAAAGACCTTGCTTTAATTGTAGAGAAGGTCACCGGGAAAAGGGTCATTAAGTTCATGATCCCTACCCCAATTGCCAAAATCGGAGTACCGTTTATCAAAGCTTATGGCTGGATTGCCAAACAGGAGCCACTCTATACTTTTGAATCACTAAGGGCCTTGCGTGAGGTTAATACTATGATCAGCCATGAAAAAGCCAATACTGAACTGGGCTATAGCTCCCGTGATTTTGAAATTACTATTCGGGACACCATGGATTGGTTTCAATTGCATGGTTATCTCAAGTGATTTCCATTTAACGAGATTCTGGCAAGGATTAAATTTTAAATCTAAACAATTAATTTAGCATTAATGATTAATTCATCTACCATTCAATATCTTGCAATAATTTGGATTGCTGTTGCAATTATAATTTTTCCATTCCTTTTAAGGATTACTGCCCCGTATGGGAGGCATAGCAAACAGAACTGGGGGCCTATGATTGATAACAAGCTTGGCTGGGTGTTAATGGAACTGCCATCTCTGTTGATTTTTGTTTTACTGGTTCTTCTGGGGTCTAAACAACCCTCCTCTCCTATTTGGGTCTTATTTGGTTTGTGGACCATTCATTATTTTAACCGGTCAGTTATTTTTCCATTAAGGACCAAGACCAAAGGGAAGAAAATGCCAATTCTCATCATGTTATCTGCTGTTTTCTTCAATCTTATCAACGCCGGTCTTAACGGGTACTGGCTGGGTTTCATAGCCCCAGCCTATCCTGAAAACTGGATGACCGATCCCCGGTTTATTCTGGGTGGAATAATATTTATCGGTGGATTTATCATAAACCAGGCAGCAGACAAGAAATTAATCGGCTTAAGAAAAGGTGGCAAAATGGGTTATTTTATTCCAAGGGGAGGCCTGTTTAATTACATCTCCTGTCCGAATTTTTTCGGAGAGATTATTGAATGGTCAGGATTTGCCCTTATGGCCTGGAACCTGCCGGCGCTTTCCTTTGCAGTCTGGACTGCTGCTAATCTCATTCCCAGAGCTCTGGATCACCATAAATGGTATAAAAGCTGTTTCAAAGAAGAATATCCAAAGAGCCGTAAAGCTGTTATTCCTTTCCTTATATAAAAGCAGCAATGATTTTATATCATAATAACCATGAACCCTCATAAACCTCATCATCAACCTGCAAACGTAAAAGGGAACCGGCTATTAGCTGCAACAATCCTTAATTTCATCATCTCTATTGCAGAAATCGCCGGAGGATTGATTTCCAATAGCTTATCATTAATTTCAGACGCTTTACACAACCTTAGTGATGGGCTTGCCATTTTTATTGCATGGATTGCCAACAAAATTAGCCAAAAGCCATCAAACTCAAAACGGACTTTTGGATACAAACGCATTGAGATCCTGGCAGTTTTCTTTAATGCCTTGATCCTGATCGCTATTTCGTTATATCTTTTCTATGAAGCCATCCTGAGAATTATTGCCCCTGAACCAGTAAAAGGCCTCATCATGCTTATTGTAGCCCTGATCGGGCTTCTTGCCAATCTTGCAGCGGTATTACTTTTGCGTGGAGATGCGAAAAGAAATATCAATGTCAGAGCAGCTTATCTGCATCTCTTTGGCGACACTCTATCATCTGTAGCAGTTATAATTGGCGGGATACTAATCTATTTCTTTGATATATTCTGGTTAGACCCTATCATCACGATCTTTATCGGTATTTATATCATCAAAGAAACCTGGACAATTTTAAAACAGACCGTCGACATTCTAATGCAAGGATCTCCGGCGGGTCTGAACCTGGATCTGATCAGGCAGGACCTGGAGCAAATTCCTGAGATTGCAAATATCCATCACGTGCATATCTGGAACCTGGATGATCAATCCGTTCATTTTGAGTGTCATGTTGCTTTAATCGAGAATAGCAGGATATCTGAAACGGATAATATTTATTACAAGATAGAAAAAGTCCTGAAAGAAAAGCACCACATCAGTCACCTTACCATACAGTTTGAGCACCAGCTATGTGACGATAAGGATATGATCCATCACTAGTCAGTGGTCATTGGTCAGTAGACGATCATCTTCTCAAAATGGTTTTTCCTCAAGTATCCCCTGATGATCACGTGTGCATCACGGTTATCTTCAAATGGCCTGATAATATCATGCAAAATGCCGGCATTTCCGCCGATTTCATCCAGTTCAATATAACCAAACCCGACAAATCTTCCATTTTCAACTTTCACAACAGAACATTCATAGTCGAACCGGCCATCATCCACAATAAAGAAATTCTTATTCTTATAGGTATATTTACTTATTGCATCGATGACCCGGTCGTTATAATCGGAAGGGCTTTCATTACCAACGCAGGCGCCACGGCAGATTCCCATATGATGGTCAAAACATCCCCCGCTTGATGTATAAAGCCCGCACAGTTTCTGGCAAAGGTTGAATTCGTCGAGCAATCTTTGAAGATGGCTCACGCCTTCCTTTCGGGAAGAGTAGGATGTCAAGGGTAGCCGGTCACCTTTAAGCTGTTCTACAGTGAAATGGATATAACCATCCTGTCCGGTATAGGAGAATAGGCCATACTGAAAAAGTGAGCGTCTCAGGGAACGGTTAAAAACAGGTTTATGCTTTTTTATCTCGGCTGATTCAAGCAGGGATGCAACAAGATCGCTTCCCGTAAGTTCATGAGTAACCGATGCAATCCTTTCACGCATTTCTATTTCACGCCTATGGTCGTTGTTATTCAGGTGCGACATGACCCTGCTTTTAATATTTACACTTTTCCCGATATAGATAATATCGCCATTTTCGTCATGGAAATAATAAACACCTGGTGTTTCTGGAAGCTGTTTAATATCTTCCAGCGACAGTTTTGTATGCAACCCTTTTAAGGATATTTCTTCGAGTTTGTTTTCAATTTTAAGTAGATGTTCCAAAAGAGAAACTGTAGTGAGGGCATCCCCTGCCGCCCGGTGCCTGGCAGGGTTAGTAATATTTAAAATCCTTGCGAGATTACCGAGCCCGTAAGACTGAATACCCGGCATAAGTTTCCGGCTAAGCTTCTTTGTGCAAAGTGTACGCCGGGTATAATCATACATCAGTCTTTTAAATTCACAACGTATAAAGTTATAATCGAAGGAGGCATTATGGGCCACGATCGTTTTACCATCAGTCAGTTCAACAATTTGCCTGGCAACCTCAAAAAAGTGTGGTGCTTCGGCCACCATTTTATTGCTTATTCCCGTAAGGGCAGTGATATGAAATGGTATCCTGCATTCAGGATTGATAAGCGATTCAAACTTTTCCACCACCTTTTCCCCGTCGTGGATGAAGATTGCGATTTCCGTTATACGGTCTTTTCTCGCATTTAAACCGGTTGTTTCAATATCGACGATGGCGTACATACAACAAGTTTTGAGGTTTAAGTGTTAAGGTTTAAGTTGGGAACTTTATTGAAGTTTTAGTTTCATTTGAATATCCTTAATGTCTTTTTGAATGGATATTACAGTTTTAGTAAGTTCGTCTTTCGGGAGATTGGGTTCTGGTATTTCGGAGGATACGAAGTGGACAAACTTCCAGACTTCCCGGATATCTTTCACATTAACCTCATAGGGGTCGTAAAGCGGGTTGAGGGACATAAGGGTGAGTTTCTGTTGCTCTTGCAGATTATTTTCAACCACTTTAAAAACAATACCATCATCAAGGGTGAGGATGATATATGGATATCCACTTCGGATATTAAGCCAGTTCTGAATAAATTCCCCGATCACCCAGGATTTATCGGGGATGGGAAACATTGAATCGCCATTTACCTGAAAGGCACGGTATTTCTTGTCCTTTGAAAGGAATGGCAGCTGAAATACGGGCAGTACGCGGATGAATTCAGGATCAGCAAAGCCGCTGCGGTAACCTGCTTTAGCCGTTTCACTGACCAATTCTATGTTTTCGTTGTTGTCAGGGTCAATCGTTGTGGCAAGTACCCTGAGTTTACTGCCGGTAATAAAAATGTCATATCCCCTTTCAAGTTGGGAAAGCTCACTTTCGGCCAGTTTCGACAAATCTTCTTTCACGAGGGTGTCAATAGATATTTTCAAATGCCGGCTGAAGGAAATAAGGGCCTCCAGTCCGGGCTGGGCAATACCATTTTCGTAGCCGCTCAGGGTAGAGCGCTTCATTCCGAGGGAAAAAGCTATATCGTCCTGGGTCCGTCCGAGACGCTTTCTGAGCAGTTTGATATTTGAACTGAAGTACATCGTTTTATTTGTTTATCCGTTTTTTCTGAAAATATACCCGGTCTGTTGAAAAAAAAATTCTTTTTCTTGACTTGAAAAGATTTTTTGATTAAATTGTAGTCTATTATTTGATTAAATTTTAATCAAAAGTAAAACAAAGAAAATAAAAAGTCAAGAAAAATTTTAAAAAAAAGCAACTTCCTGACCACTAACCACTAACTAATAACCAATAACCAATGACCGAAAACCGCCATATCGTCCATCTCGACCTTGACACGTTCTTTGTATCGGTAGAGCGGCTGATGAATGCACGGCTGATTGGCAGGCCGGTCATTATCGGCGGCACGTCTGACCGGGGCGTTGTGGCCAGTTGCAGTTACGAAGCCCGGCAGTATGGCGTTCATTCGGCCATGCCGATGAGAACAGCACGCATGTTATGCGGGGATGCAATCATCGTCAGGGGTGACATGGATCTGTATTCGCGTTATTCCGGCATAGTCACCCAGATTATTGCAGAAAAGGCGCCGGTCTATGAAAAAGCATCCATCGACGAGCATTATATCGATATCACCGGGATGGACCGTTTTTTTGGCTGCCTGGCCTGGACGCGGGAGTTGCGGCAAACTATCATCCGGGAAACCGGGCTTCCTATCTCCGTTGGCCTGTCGGTCAACAAGACCGTTTCCAAGATCGCTACGGGCGAGGCAAAGCCAAACGGTGAACTGGAAATCCCGGGAGAACGGGTCCGCCCCTTCCTGAATCCCTTATCGATCAAGAAGATACCCATGATCGGCGATAAAGTGTATCATTTACTCCGGTCGATGGGAGTCGACACCATCGAAACCCTAAGCCGTGTCCCGCCCGAAATGGTTGAAAAGGTGCTGGGAAAGAACGGCATTGTTATCTGGAAGAAAGCCAACGGTATCGACACCACCCCTGTAAAGCCTTATTCGGAAAGGAAATCCATTGGTTCCGAGACCACTTTCGAGAATGATACGATCGATATATCACGTATCCGCCAGGTGCTTTCCGCTAAAGTGGAACGACTCACTTTCGAGTTGCGGAAGCAGCAAAAACTAACATCCTGCATCACCGTGAAAATACGCTATTCCAACTTCGATACTCATACCCTGCAACAACGCATTCCCTATACCGCCTTCGATCATATCCTGATCAAAACCTCGATAGAACTGTTCGACCGGCTCTACCAGCGCCGGATGCTCATCCGGCTGGTGGGTGTCAAATTCAGCCACCTGGTCGGCGGCGTGCAGCAACTGAATATGTTCGAGGATACTCCCGAGATGATCAGCCTGTACAACGCCATGGACCATATCCGGAAAAAGTTCGGGAAGAAAGCGATCAGGAGGGCTGTGGGAATTGGGTATTAAATGGTCATTGGTCATTGGTCATTGGTCATTAGTCCCTAAATATAGAACAATATAGTCCGTACAAAGAATAACTTACTAAATTTAAGCGTTGCCCCGTGCAGTGTAGACCGTTCAACTTATGATACTTTGATATCAATCATTAGTCTGGTC